>JACQQI010000008.1 GCA_016207115.1 Candidatus Nealsoniibacteriota bacterium | reverse complement strand
GCTCGTCGTCGTTGATGAAGTTGAAAACCAGCTCAGGGAGCTGTTTTTATTAAGAAATCCGCACTATCGTTTCAAAAAAGAATCCCCGTCCGATTTCCAGTCTTTTCGGGAAAAACTTTCGGCAGGGAAAAAGATTTGGAAAATCGGCCGCTGGGTTTATTATCCCTGGCTGAATTACCTGGTCCATTTTTTGGACGAAAATTTCTACCAAGAACAACGGACGAGCCGAAACGTCTATCTCATCACCAAAGCAGAACAGAGAAAATTCTATCGGGCGAAGATCGGAGTTTTGGGGTCGAGCATCGGCAGCCACGCGGCGCTGACCGTCGCTTTAACCGGCGGCGCCAAATGTCTGAAACTCGCCGATCCCGACGAAATCTCCATCTCCAATCTCAATCGAATCCGGTTGCCTTTTTATGCCGTCGGTCTCAATAAGGCGGTGGCCGTGGCCCGCCAAATATACGAGATCAATCCCTACGCGAAAATTACCGTTATGCGTGAAGGATTAACAGAAAAAAATCTCAAAAGCTTCCTTTTGAGACCACGGCTAAATCTCATCATCGAAGAAATGGATAACCTCTATTTAAAAATTAGAGTCAGGGAATTTGCCCGCCGAGCCAGAATCCCCGTGATTACGGGAACGGACAACGGCGACAACATCATTATTGACATCGAGAGATACGACCTCCACCCCGATTATCCGATTTTCCACGGCCGGTTGGGAAGATTGAAAGCTGATGACCTCAAAAACATCAGCCCGGCCGAGCTGCCAAAAATCACCGCCCGAATTGCCGGCGCGGAAATCGCCACCTTGAGGATGATTGAGTCGGTAGCCGAGGTGGGAAAAACCATCTATTCGTGGCCGCAACTGGGCAACGCCGCCACTCTTTGCGGCGGCGTCCTGACTTACGTCGCCAGAAAAATTATCTTGGGGGAAAGGATAAAAGAAGGTCGAATCGAGTTTAACGTTGACGGTCTGCTCGGCGCCCTGGCGCCGGATGACTCAATCCAGAGAGAAAAACTTTTAAAAAAGCTATTTGTGTCATGAAAAATCTTTTCCGCATAGAGAAATTAAAAGAGTTTGACGACCACCAGTGCGTCCTGCCCCTGCTCGACAGGAAGAGCGGCCTGAAGGGGTTTATCGGCATCCACCGCCGTTATGACCGAAATCCTTGTTTTGGCGCCACGAGATTCTGGCAGTACAACTCAGAAGTCGAGGCCTTGCAAGACGCGCTCAAGCTCTCGAGGGCCATGTCTTACAAAGCGGCTCTCGCCGGCCTAAAGCACGGCGGAGCCAAAGGCATCATCTGGGCCAGACCGGGCGGCGACAAGAACCGGGTTCTCGAGGTCTATCTTCAAAGAGTCAATTTATTAGGCGGCAATTTCATTACGGGAGCCGACGTCGGCATCAGCCCGGAGAACCTGCTCCTGATGAAAAGGAAAAGCCCCTACATCGTGGGCCTGAAAGCCGACGCGCCGAAATTCACCGCTCTCGGCCTCTACCAAGCGCTTCGGGTTTGCCTGAAAGAGGTTTTCGGCACCGAAGATTTGAAAGAAAGAACCTTTGGCATTCAAGGATTGGGGAAAATCGGCGGGGGCCTCTTGCAGATGATTTATCGCCAATCCCGCCAGATCTGGGCCACCGACATCGACCCGAAAAGAGCTTCTTTTATGAAAAAACAATTTCCTCGCCTCCGCTTGCTTTCTCCGAACGAAATCTATCGCCAAAAGGCGGACGTCTTTTCTCCCTGCGCCCTGGCCGGCACCCTGAACGACAAAACCATTCCCCAGCTGCGCTGCCAGATTGTGCTCGGCGGGGCCAACAACCAGCTCGCCGACCCCCGCCACGGACAGTCGCTGCAGAAACGGGGGATCCTTTACGGCCCGGATTATGTCGTCAACGCCGGTGGGCTGATCAGCGTCGTCGACGAGTTTGAAAACAAAGAATACAGTTCCCGGAGAATCACGACTAGAGTTCTGAAGATCCGGCAAAAGTTAAAAGAAATCATTAACGAAAGTAAAAAGAGGCGGGAACCCACCAATCTGGTTGCCGACGAGATGGCCCAGAAAATTGTCGAAAAACATGCCGTCTAATTTCAGTTTTTATCTGCCGCAAAAAAAGATCGAGAAAGTCCTGCGCGACCTCCAGACTAAAAAAGCGGCGGTCTGGGAGAAGAAGGGCGAGAGAATGGCCCTGGAGCTTTTTCGTTTAATGGCCCGAGACGTTCCGGCCTATCAGAGACTCTTGAAAAAACTGGGGATCCGACCAGAATCAATCAAGAAGATCAAAGACTTTAACCGATTGCCGGTCGTCGACAAGGCTTCTTACATCAAAACCAACGATTTCGCCGATCTCTTCCCAAAGAAAAACATCGGGGACGTCACCACTTTTTCGGCGACTTCGGGATCAACCGGAGAGCCGACCTTTTTCCCCCGCGGCGAAAAACAAGACCAGTACTATGAATATATCTTGGAGATCTTCCTCCGGAACCAATTCGAGATTCACCGCAAAAAGACTCTGGGCATCATCGGCTTTGGCCTCGGCGTCTGGATCGGCGGCATTTTCACTTACAAGAATCTCAACCAATTGGCTCAGAAGGGCTATTCGTTATCGCTCGTGCCGGTCGGACCCAATAAAGAGCTCGTCTTGAAATCTCTGCAGAAATTCGGCCGACTCTTCGACCAGGTCATCCTGATGGGTTACCCGCCGTTCATCAAAGACGTTATTGATGAGGCACCGGCAAAAGGCATCAATTGGCGAGACTACAAGATCAGAATCTTGACGGCGGCCGAAGGATTCTCCGAAGAATTCCGAGAGTATTTGGCCGAAAAGACCGGTCTAAAAAACCCCCTGACCGACGTCGTCAACATTTACGGCACCGTTGAGCTGGGAACGATGGCCCACGAAACCGCCCTGGGAAATCTCATTCGCAAGATAGCCTGGTCGGATCCCGCCGTCTTCCAGGAAGTTTTCGGCTGCCCACCCAATCGCATCCCGACTCTCGCCCAATATCATCCCTATATCGTCTACTTCGAGGAGGTCAAAGAGGAAGTCATCGGCACGGGATTCTGTTCCGGCATTCCTCTCATCCGCTATCGCTTTCCGGACAAGGGCGGCGTCATTCCTTTTGAAAAAATGGTTCAGAAACTGAAAAACTGCGAGGTGGATATCTTCCAAGAAGCTCGAAAAGCCCAGATCGAAAAAACAATTTTGCGGCTGCCCTTTGTCTACGTCTACGAAAGAAGCGACTCGGCCGCGACCCTCGTGGGCATCATCATCTACCCCGAATACATCAAGGCGGCCCTCGAGAAAAAGCCGTTCGAACGCTACCTCACTGGCAAATTCACTATGATCACCAAGACCGACGAATACCAAAACCAGTTCCTGGAGATCAACGTCGAACTGAAAAGGGGCGTCAAAGGCAGCCTTTCTCTGGCCCGGCAGATCGAAAAGGAATCGAGGCAAACCCTCGCCAGCCGAAGCACCGAATACAACCATCTCTTGGGCGTGGGCAGCGAAAAAGAAAAGGAAAGGCTGAGGCCGCGGATCGTCCTCTGGCCCGCCGAACATCCGGTTCACTTCCGGCCGGGGGCAAAACAGAGCTGGGTTAAAAAACCAAACTGACGTGGAAAAAATCTTTAAAAAAATCATCGGAAAAGCGGTTTGGGCGGCTTCGGGCGACAACTCCCAGCCCTGGAGATTCGTTTTGGAAAACGACGGCTTTTATATTTTCAATCTGTCCGATCGCGACATTCCGCTCTACAACTGGGGGCAGAGAGGTTCTTTGGTCGCCCACGGCGGCTTGATTGAAAATGTCAAAATTCTCGCCAGCCAAGAGGGTTACGAAACAAAAGTCAATTTATTTCCCGACCCTGACGAAACAGATCTTGTGGCCCAGATTAGCCTGGAAAAAAGCGAGAAGAAACGAGAACCGCTCGCCGACTTTATTCGGGAACGAGCGACCAATCGCCGGCCCTACCAGAATTCGGCCTTAACCGACGACCAGCGTCAGCAATTACTAATGACGGTCGACGAAATCGGCGCCGGTCGACTGATTCTTCTTGAAGATCCAGCTCAGAGAAAACTCGCGGCTGAGGCTTCGAGCGTCAACGAGATTATTGTCTTGGAAACTCCCGAACTTCACCGGCAATTTTTTCGCCACGTCGTCTGGACGGAAAAAGAAGAAAGAGCCAAGCGCACCGGTCTTTATGTTAAAACACTCGAAATGACTCCTCCTCAAGAACTAATTTTCAAATTGTTTAGCCATTGGCGAGCCGCCCAAATTTTGAACAAACTTGGCTTTTCTAAACTGGTCGCCAAAAGCAACGCCGAGCTTTATGCTACCGGTGCGGCCATGGGGGCGATTATTTTTACGGACAACCGCGCTGAGAATTTCGTTCTGGCCGGCCGGCTACTCCAACGACTCTGGCTCAAGGCGACGCAAATGGGCATGAGCCTGCACCCCATCACCGGCGTGCTTTTTCTAATGCAGCGGATTTTAGCTCAAGAGGTCGCCGGAGGCCTAAAACCAGAGCAGGTAGAAATGATTGGACGGGCCCATCAAAAGATTGTCGACCTTTTGGGCATCCGCCAAGACCAGGGAACAATCGCCATGTTTTTTCGGCTCGGGTTTAGCCAGCCGCCGAGCGCGCATTCTTCCCGTTTACAACCAGAAATTGTCAACCTCCAAAAGACAATCTCATGAATGGACTTTTCAGAAATTTTGATCTTTTGTCCGTCGGCGTGGCTGTCGTCAGCACCGTCATTTTAGGTTTTATCGTTTTCTTCAACAACCGAAAAAGCATTACCAATTCCAGCTTCCTCCTTTTTTGTCTGGTGACGAGCGGCTGGGGAATCGTCAATTATCTCAATTACCAAATAGACCGGCCGGAAATCGCCTTCTGGTTTATCCGCCTGACGATTTTTCTGGCCATCTGGCAAGCCTACGCCATTTTTCAGTTCTTCTACGTTTTCCCCAAAGAACAGCAAAATTTCTCCCGACTCTATAAATTTCTCTTTTTCCCCTGGATTTTTTTTACTTCTTTCCTGACGCTGACGCCCCTGGTTTTTGCCGAAATCGCTCAAATTTCTCCGGAGGGCAGAATCGTCGGCGTCGTCAACGGCCCGGCCATACCTCTCTTCGGCCTGACAGCCATCGGTCTGGTCGTCAGCGCCCTGGGCATCTTGATCAGGAAAACAAAAAAGGCTCGGGACCGAGAAAAGACACAGCTGCTTTTTATTCTGATTGGGACGGTTCTGATGTTTGCTCTAATTATTGTCTTCAATTTCCTGCTGCCGGCCTTCTTTAACAATCCCTACTTTATCCCCCTGGGGGCGATTTTCACTCTTCCGTTTTTGGCGATGACCAGCTACGCCATTCTCGTCTATAAATTTTTGAACACCCGGGTGGTAATGACGGAAATTTTTATTTTGATTTTGCTCTTTATCAGTCTTTTAGAATTGGTTCAAGCAAAAAATCTGAGCGAGGTTTTGATCCGCGGTCCGGCCTTCATCGGCTTAATCGTCTTCGGTATTCTTTTGATCAAAAACTTTTTAAGAGAAACCGAGTTGAAGGATAAACTGCAAATCGCCTACGCTGACCTCAAAAAGCTGGACGAAGCCAAGTCCGAGTTCCTTTCCATCGCCTCCCACCAACTGAGGACGCCCTTGTCGGCCATCAAGGGCTACATCTCCATGATCCTCGAAGGGACCTACGGAGAACTCGGTGAAAAAACCAAAACACCATTAAAAAATGTCTACCAGGCCAACGAGAGGCTGATCAAGCTGGTTAATGACCTACTCAATCTTTCCCGAATTGAAGCCGGGAGAGTCGAATTGGAAATGGAAAAAACTTCTCTCGAAGAGATTACCCTTCAGGCCATTGAGATCCTCAAAATTGGAGCTAAAAACAAAAATCTCTATCTGAAATTCGAAAAGCCGAAGTCCAGTCTCCCTCCACTGTGGCTGGACAAGCAGAAAACGATCCAGGCGATTCTCAATATCGTCGACAATGCCATCCGTTACACTGAAGAAGGGGGCGTGACCCTGACGATCAAAAAAGAAGATGGGACTCTACCGAAAGTCTTGGTCAAAATCAAAGACACGGGCGTCGGTATGGATGAAGAAGAATTAGTCAGCCTGTTTGAGAGCTTCTCTCGGGGCCAGGCCGGCAGCCACTATTGGACCGAAGGAATCGGCTTGGGCCTTTACGTCGCCCAAAAATTCATCAGTCTGCAGAAGGGTCGAGTCTGGGCCGAATCCGAAGGAAAAGGAAAGGGTTCAACCTTCTATATCGAATTACCAGCTTAAGATAAATCCGTGCCGCGCCTCTTGATCGTTGAAGACGAAACACTGCTGGCCGAAATGTACCGAGACAGTTTCCGGGCCGCGGGTTTTCAGGTTGTTTCGGCCCCCAGCGTCGAAGACGCCCTAAAAGAAGTTGCCCGAAAAAGCCCCGACCTGATCGTTCTCGACGTCTTGCTGTTGGACGAAAACGGCCTTTCTCTGATCGAAAAGATTAGAAAAGAAAAGAAGGACATTCCCTTCCTGGTTCTCTCTAATTATGACGACCCCCAGACCATCAAAAAAGCCTTTGAATTGGGCAGCAAGGAATATTTATTGAAAACCGATTTCACTTCTTCGGAACTGGTGCAGGAAGTCAAAAAGTATCTCTAATAGCGGGCGATACTCCGCCCGATATATCGCTTCGCGCTATGAAAAAAATCATCTTCATCGTTATCGACGGCTTGCCCGACGAAAAAGTGCCGGAACTAAAAAATCGGACGCCGCTGGAAGCGGCTCGTCGCCCAAACCTCGACCATTTAGCCAAAAACGGATGGTGCGGTTTTTTTAAGCCTCTCTTTTTGGGTAAGTTACCCGACTCGGAAGAAGTCCACCTGGCCCTTTTCGGTTACGATCCGAGAAAATATTTGCCCGGCCGGGGTGTGCTCGAGGCCTTAGGCGTCAACGCCAAGCTCTTGCCCCAAGATATTGTCTTAAGGGGGAATCTGGCCACCATCGATAAAAAGGGGAAAGTGGTTGACCGTCGGGCCGGCCGGATTAAAACAGAACAAACCGAAGAATTAGTCGAATCGTTGAATGGCCGGGTAATCGACGGGGTCAGAATCCTGGTCAAAACCATTTACGGACATCGACTGGCCATCATCCTGCGAGGCCAGAACCTTTCTGACAAAATCTCCGAGACCGACGACAAAAAGATTAGAAGGATTAAAAAGGTTCGGGCCCTAGGAAAGGGCCGAGGGGCGGAAAGAACGGCGCGAATTTTGAACCAGTTTCTCGAACAATCGAAGTTGATCCTGGAAAATCACCCCCTGAATAAAGCGAGAGTCGAAAAGGGCCAGCGGCCCGCCAACTTCATTCTGACCCGAAGCGCCGGGAAAATGAAAAAAGTTGTGCCTTTCAAGCAGAAATGGGGACGGAAGGCCGGCTGCCTTTCCTACGCCGCCCTCTACCGGGGCATCGCCAAATTCCTGGGCATGGGAATTATCAAAGAAAGAGACGGCGATCCCTTTTCCGCCTCATACCTCCGGGATAAGTTCCGGGCCGCCCGAGATGCCCTCAGGCATTACAACTTTATCTTCTGCCACATCAAGGGAGCTGACCTCTTGGCCGAAGACGGAAAAGCTCAGGAGAAAAAAGAATTTATCGAGGCCATTGACAAACAATTGCCAATCCTCGAAAATTTAAAAGACGTCCTCTTGGTCATCACGGCCGACCACGCTACTTCTTCCCGGCAAAAATCACACGCCGCCTTTCCGATACCCATCCTGATTTATCCCGCGGGCCAAACCCGACCGGAACAAAAATTCACGGAAAAAGACTGTCGAAAAGGCAACTTGGGCGAAATTCAAAACCTAAAAATCCTGCCCCTGATTCTGCGAATAGCCTCAAATTAAAATTAATTAACCGTAGATCTATGAAAGTCAAATTGAATCCGTATCTCATTATCGTTTTCGCCCTTCTGGTGGCCGGAGTCATCCTTCTGGCCGGTCAGATCAAAAGTGGGCGTCTCGCCCTGCCGGTCATCACCGTCGGGTCTTCGTCGCAGAAATTAACCGAGAAAACCACCGACTACATCAATAAAAATCTGGTCCAACCGGGTGTCACGGCCACCATAGTTAAAATCTCTGACGTGGGGAATGTCTATAAGCTCGATATGAAAGTTGCCGGCCGTGACGCCGAGTCCTATGTGACCAAGGATGGTAAATTTTTCTTTCCCGAAGGTTTTGACATGAGCGTCGAGCTAAACCGTAATCCGGTCCAAGGCCAAAGCAATAATTCTGCGTCGGGCAATGGCAACCCTTCTGCCGGCGGCTGTGGGATATGAACCCGAAACTAGAACCATATTTAGTCCCGATCTCGATCGCCGTCGCTGGGCTGATCATCGCCGGCAGCGTCTTTTTGAGCGTCAGAAATACTCCGATCAATCCCGGCGGCCAGAAACAACAAGGGGAAGCGCCTCCAGAACCGAATCCGACGGATAAATTAGGTGCCACGATCGAGACTATTATTCCGATAGATGGGGATCCGGTTCTGGGAAGCCCCTCGGCCAAGGTCACGATGATTGAGTTTTCTGATTTCCAATGCCCTTTCTGCAAGATGTACAGCCTGGACACTTTTCCTAAAATCAAAAGCCAATACGTTGACGCCGGTCAGGTAAAAATCGTCTTTAAAAACTTTCCCGTACCGGGTCATTCCTACGCCGTCGTCGCCGCCGAAGCCGGAGAATGCGCTTTTGAACAAAATAAGTTCTGGGAGTACAAAGAAAAACTCTTCGAGAATCAGGCCAACCTAGATGCAGAAAACTTGAAGCGGTATGCCCAAGACTTAGGCCTCAATGCGGCTAAGTTCAATAGCTGTCTGGATTCAAAAAAGTATCAGTCCCGGGTAGAAGGGGATGCGAGGAACGGACAAGAAGCCGGCATTCGAGGAACGCCCAGCTTTGTCATCAACGGCACTTTAATCCCGGGCGCCTATCCTTTTTCTGATTTCGAAAAAATCATTGAAGAAAAACTAAAACAACAATAGAAATGATCAAGATCTATTCGACTCAAACTTGTCCCTATTGCGTTACTCTCAAAGAATTCCTGAAAGAAAAAAGCTTTGCTTTTGAAGACGTTGACGTTTCCCAAGACGAAAAGGCCCTGGAAGAGATGGTGCAGAAAACCGGCCAGTACGGCGTACCGGTCATCGACATCGATGGACAGGTCGTCGTTGGTTTTGACAAAGAAGTCATTTCCAAGCTTCTCGGTATTAAGAACTAACCAATCATATGGTCAAGATTGCGATCAACGGCTTCGGTCGGATCGGCCGGCTCAGCCTCCGACGCCTCCTCGAAAACCACCCGAATCTCGAGGTGGTGGCCATCAACGATTTGGCCGACCCCAAAACCATGGCTTATCTCTTAAAACACGATTCGGTCTATGGAGCCTGGAGCAAAGAAATTTCGCTGGGCGGGGGAAGCCAGGGAGCGGTCGGAAAAATGACGATCGATAATAAATCCGTCTTGGTCTTTGCCGAAGAGAATCCTTTGAGCCTACCCTGGGAGAAACTGGGCGTGGATATCGTCATCGAATCCACCGGCCGCTTCACCAAAAGAGAGGCGGCGGCCAAACATCTGGAGGCCGGAGCTAAAAAAGTCGTCATCTCGGCCAACGCCAAAGACGCCGACATCTCTCTGGTCCTGGGCGTCAATGAAAATCAATACGACCCGGCCAAACACGACGTCATTTCCAACTGCTCCTGCACGACCAATTGCGCCGCACCTACCCTGAAAGTTCTCCACGACAACTTGGGAGTGGAAAAAGCGATTCTGACAACGATCCATGCGGTGACACAGACTCAAAGTTTGGTTGACGGCCCAAAAACCGACCCTCGAGAGGGGAGAGCTGCTTTTCAGAATGTCATCCCGGCCGGCACCGGCGCCTCGGAGGCCGTCGCCCGGATTCTGCCGCAATTGGAGGGCAAGATCTCTGGCTCGGCTTACCGCGTACCGGTCATCTCCGGCTCGGTTTTAGAAATCGTGGCCCAAACTAAAAAAGAAACCTCGGTTGACGAAATTAACCAGATTTTCGAACAGGCCGCGAAAAACGAAATGAGAGGCGCGCTGGCGGCTTCTCATGAAGAACTCGTCTCGAGCGATATTGTCGGGCGCCCCGAGGCCGCGATTGTTGATTTACTCTTGACCGAAGTCATTAATCTGCCCAAAACCAAAGACAAAAACTTGATCAAGGTCGTCGCCTGGTATGACAATGAATACGGCTACGCCTGCCGGCTGGTTGAGCTCGTTGATTATCTCAGTCGAAAACTCTGAAGAATGAATCTTTGACCCCCGCGACAAAGCGGGGGTTTTTAAATCCGAACAAGTAAGATATAATGAGAGAAGAATGATCAAGAAAGAGGGCGCCTATTATCCTGCCAACGAATTCCGGAAAGCGGCTCAGTTCAACGATGAGTCTGTTTATAATACGGCCCAAAAGGATCCGGTTAAATTCTGGGAAAAGTTAGCTCGGCAGCTTTTTTGGCGAAAGACCTGGACGAAAGCCTTTGTCCACCGACCGCCGTATTTCCAGTGGTTCGTGGGGGGAAAGCTGAACATCACCGAAAACTGCTTGGAACGGAACCTGCCTCGGAATAAGGACAAGGTGGCCCTCATCTGGGAACCTGAACTCTTGGACGAAAAGCCGCGGCACCTGACTTACGGAGAACTATTCTGGGAAGTGGGGCGTTGCGCCAACGCCCTCAAGAGCCTGGGAGTAAAGAAAGGGGACCGGGTGGGCATCTATTTACCCATGATCCCGGAGGTTATGATTTCCATGTTGGCCTGCGCTCGGATCGGCGCCATCCATTCTGTCGTCTTCTCGGCTTTTTCTCCTCAGGCTCTTAAGGTCAGGCTTCAAGATACCCGAGCCAAGGTTCTCATCACGGCGGACGGCTATTACCGCCGGGGACAGGTCATCAGCCTCAAGGCCGCGGCCGATGAAGCCCTGGCCGACACCCAGATCAAGAAGGTGGTGGTGGTTAAAAGAGTCGGCCAGGAAGTTGCCTGGCGAAAAGGAAGAGATTTTTGGTGGCCGGATCTGCTCGCTAAAGCAAAAGCACAATGCTCACCCGTCGCGATGGACAGCGAAGACCCTCTTTTCATTCTCTACACTTCGGGATCGACGGGCAAACCCAAGGGCTGCGTCCACACCAATGGAGGTTATGCGGTTCAGTCTCTCTGGACCGGCAAGTGGATCTTTGACTTTGGCGACAAGGATGTTTTCTGGTGCACGGCCGACGTGGGCTGGGTAACGGGTCACACCTACGGCATCTATTCGCCCCTGCTGAATGGCGCTACCTCTCTGATGTTTGAGGGCGCGCCGGACTTTCCGGAACCCGATCGCTGGTGCCAAATTATTGAAAAACACCGCGTCACCATTTTTTACACCGCGCCCACCGCCATCAGAATGTTTGCTAGATACGAGCATTTCGTTAAAAAACACGACCTCACCAGTTTGCGGCTCCTGGGATCGGTGGGAGAACCCATCGATGAAGCGGCCTGGTACTGGTATTTCAAAAACGTGGGTCATGAAAAATGTCCGATCGTTGATACTTGGTGGCAAACAGAGACCGGCGGCATCTTGATTACTTCTTTACCCGGCCTGGGGCCATTCAAGCCCGGCTTTACCGGTCGACCATTTCCCGGCGTCAAAACGGACATCCTGGATGACCAGGGTAAGCCCTGCCCAATCGATAAAAAGGGTAATCTGGTCATCCGATCGCCTTTTAGCCCGGGCCTTTTAAGAAATATCTACAAGAATCCAAAGAAATATCTGGAAACCTATTGGACTCGCTACGGCCAGAAAATCTATTTTACTTCCGACGGCGCCCTGCGAGATAAACACGGTCTGATCCGCATCATCGGCCGAGTCGACGACGTCATCAAGGTCGCCGGACACCGCATTTCCACGGGCGAACTGGAGAATGCCGTCAATAAACACCCTCTTGTTTCCGAATGTGCGGTGGTCGGAATTCCTGATAAGATAAAGGGGGAAGTGCCCGTCATCTTTGCTGTGTCCGCCGAAGCTCCAGCGAAGGCGGATCTCCCGGCATTAAAACAAACCATTATTGATCAAATCAAAAAAGAGATCGGTCCGATCGCTCTCCCGAAGGAGCTTTATCTGGTCGAAGACCTGCCCAAGACCCGTTCGGGCAAGATTATGAGAAGAATCCTCAAAAGATTGTTTACCGACGAAGACCTGGGCGACCTTTCCACTCTGTCTAACCCTGAAATCGTTGAAAAGATAAAGAAGATTATTGTTCGATAATGAAACAAAAATCTCAAAAACATATCCTCTGGTTTAACGAGATTTCTAAAGGAGACGTGGCTTTGGTCGGGGGCAAAAACGCCTCTTTGGGTGAGATGTTCTCAAAATTAGTCCGAGAAGGAATCAACGTGCCCGACGGCTTTGCCCTGACCAGCCAGGCTTATTGGTATTTTATAAAAGCCAACGGCCTGCAAAAAAAGCTGGAGAATGTTTTTAAAGGATTTAATCCGCAGAATATCGCCAGCCTGCAAAAAACCGGCCGCATCGTGCGTCAGCTCATTCTCCGGAGCGAAATACCCTCGGATTTAAAGGCCGAGGCGGTTAAATTCTACCGGGCGCTGGCGACCAAGTACGGTCAGGAGATTGTCGAAGTGGCCGTCCGAACTTCGGGCGTGGCCGAAGATTCGCCGACGACTTCGTTCGCCGGACAGTTCGAAACTTTTCTCAACGTCCGAGGCGAAGAAAAATTACTTTGGGCCATCAAGGAAAGTTTAATTTCCACTTTTACTGACCGGGCCATCGCCTATCGCCAGAAGAATAAAATTCCTCAATTAAAGTTTGCTCTTTCTGTCGGCGTGCAAAAAATGGTTCGCTCGGACCTGGCCTCCTCCGGCATCATCTTTACCCTCGATACCGAGAGCGGTTTTACTAACGTCGTTCTGATCAATTCGACCTACGGCGTCGGAGAAATGATCGTCAAAGGCAAGATTACGCCGGACGAATTCTACGTTTTCAAACCAACCCTCAAAGAACCCTACCGGCCCATCATTATTAAAAACATGGGCCGGAAGACGAAGAAATATATTTACGGCCAGAACGGCGGTTTAAAAGAGGTGAGCGTTTCTCTTCCCGAACAAGCCAGATTTTCTTTGAACGAAGAAGAGATACTGACCCTGGCCAAATGGGCTTGCCGGATCGAAAAACACTACGGTTTGGCCATGGACATCGAGTGGGCCAAAGACGGCCAGACTAATCAACTCTTCGTGGTCCAGGCCCGACCAGAGACTATTCATTCCCGGAAAGAAAAACAGCTTTTCTTTGAAGAGTACCAGCTCCTTCGCCCGGAGAAACACCCCTATCTTTTAAGGGGCATCTCTGTCGGAGAAAAAATTGGCTCCGGCCGAGTCAAAATAATCTCGGGAACCAAGGAATTCTCCCAGTTCCAAAAAGGCCAGATTCTCGTCGCCCGGATGACGGATCCGGACTGGATGCCTTTAATGAGGGTGGCGGCCGGAATCATCACGGACGAAGGCGGAAAAACCTGCCACGCCGCGATCATTTCCCGCGAACTGGGCATTCCCGCCATCGTCGGAACCGGGGTCGCCACTCAGGTTTTGAAAAGCGGTCAGACGGTCACGGTTGACTGCGCTTCGGGCCAGGCGGGCGTCTGGGCGGGTCAGATTCCCTTTAAAGTCAAAAGGTATGACTTAAAGAAGGTGCCACAGACCAAAACCAAAATCATGATCAACGTCGGCACTCCGGAAATCGCTTTTAAATCTTCGTTCTTGCCCGTCCGCGGCGTGGGCCTGGCTCGGCTTGAATTCATCATCACCGAGAAGATAAAGATCCATCCTCTCGCTCTTTATCACTATAAAGAGCTCAAAGTTCCAAATTCCAAATTCCAAATTCCAAACAAATCCCAAATTCAAAATCCCAAGTTAAAAACAATAATCAAGCAAATCGACGAGCTGACCATTGGCTACAAAGATAAAAAGCAATACTTTGTCGACGAATTGGCCGAGGGCATTTCCCAGATTGCCGCGGCTTTTTGGCCCCGGCCGGTCATCGTCCGGCTTTCTGATTTCAAATCCAATGAATACTCTCAGTTGCTGGGCGGCGAGTTATTTGAGCCGAAGGAAGAAAACCCCATGATCGGCTTAAGAGGAGCCTCTCGATATTATGATGAAAAATTCCGACCGGCTTTCCAACTCGAGTGCCAAGCCATTAAAAAGGTGCGAGACGTTTTTGGCCTGAAGAACATCTGGCTGATGGTGCCTTTTTGTCGCACTCTCGAAGAGGGCAAAAAGGTCCTAGCCATCATGGCTCAAAACGGATTAGAGAAAGGTCCGGACTTGAAGATCGTGGTCATGGCCGAGATTCCGGCCAATGTCATCCTGGCGGACCAGTTCCTGGACATCTTTGACGGATTCTCAATCGGCTCCAATGATCTGGCCCAGTTGGTGCTGGGACTGGATCGGGACTCGGCCCGGGTGGCCAAAATCGGCGACGAGAGGAATGCCGCCGTCAAGCAGATGATTTCCACGACGATCCGAGCCGGCCAGAAAAGAAACAAATACGTCGGCATCTGCGGCGAAGCGCCCAGCAACTTTCCCGACTTTGTCGAGTTTTTAATAAAAGAGGGGATTGAATCGATTTCGGTCAACCCCGAAAGCTCGATCAAAACGATTCTGGCCGTCGCCCAGATAGAAGACAAATTAAAATTAGATCATGTTTGACGTCATCACTTTGGGCTCGGCCACCAAAGACATTTTTTTGGAGGCCTCAAAATTCAAAAAAGGAACGAGCCTTGATTTCCCGCTCGGAAAAAAGATCGAGATAGAAAAGACGATGGTTTTTTCCGGCGGTGGAGGAGTCAACGCCGCCCACACCTTTGTCTTCCAAGGACTGAAAACCGGTCTTTGTAGCTGGATCGGCCAGGATTTTCTGGGAAAAGAAATCATAAAGGAGTTGAAGAAAATCGGCGTTGATACCCGCCTCGTCCAGACTAAAAACGAAGCGACTGACCTGGGCCTGATTCTTCACGCTGGAGACGAAAGGACCATTCTGCTCCACCATGGCCCTTCCCGTAATCTCGCGGAAAAAGACCTGCCCTGGACAAAACTGAAAAAAACGCGCTGGCTTTACCTGGCGCCCCTCTGGGGGAAAAGCATTAGACTGACCCAACCGCTGGCGGAATTCGCCCGCAGAAACAAGATCCGGCTGGCTCTCAACCCCAGCCTTGACCAGCTCTCCCTACCAGATATCAGAAAAACGATCAGAGAAATCGACGTCTTGATTCTCAACGACGAGGAGGCGGCCAATCTGGCTCAGATCGATCCATTTTCAGAAGAGGCGGTTTTCGAAAAAATAGCTTCTCTGACCCGGGCTTTGATCGTCGTCACCCAGGGAAAACAAGGAGCCGCGGCTCTGGACGGTCGATTCCTCTACCGCCTGCCCGCGCCGCCCGCCAGAGTGGTAGACGCCACGGGAGCGGGAGATTCTTTTGGTTCGGGCTTGGTGGCCGGGATCATCCAGGGCAAAGCCCCAGAAGAATCTTTGCGGCTGGCCATGGCCAACGCCATCGCTAATATCCAGGTTTTCGGTGCCAATCAGGGATTACTGAGAAAAGACCAACCGCTGTTAAAAATTAAGGTTAAAAAGATCAGATGGTCAGTCTAGACAAAATAACTAAAAACGGGAAAGCAATCTTTTTGGCCTATGACCAGGGATTGGAGCTGGGCCCGGACGACGTCGGGCCAACCGCCATCGACCCCGACTTTATCTTAAAGATCGCCGTCGAAGGAAAATACAACGGCCTCGTTCTTCAAAAAGGAGTTGCGGAAAAATATTATTCGAAAGAAAAACACCCGATCCCCCTGATCTTAAAATTGAACGGTAAAACAGAACTAGTTTCGGGCGATCCGATCTCGAGGCAGGTTTGCTCGGTGGAAGAGGCGATCCGGCTCGGAGCCGCGGCCGTCGGCTACACTATCTATATCGGCAGCGAACAGGAATCCGTCATGATGGCTGAATTCGGTAAAATAATCGAGCAGGCTCATAAAATAAATCTGCCGGTGATTGCCTGGTGTTATCCCCGGGGAAAAAGCATTGCCAACGAAACCGCCCCAGACAACGTTATCTACGCGGCCCGGGTGGGATTGGAGCTCGGCGCCGACATCGTTAAGATAAAATACTGCGGCTCTGAATCCTGTTTTGCCCAAGCGGTCAAGGCCGCCGGAAAAGCCAAGGTCATGATGGCGGGAGGGCCCAAGGCAGACGAAGAAGAATTCCTAGAACACGTCCGGATGAGCGTCGCGGCCGGAGCGATCGGAGCGGTGGTCGGCCGAAATGTTTGGCTGGCCGAGCAGCCCCTGGAAATCACCGACAAAATTAAAAAAATCATCTTCGAATCGTGAAAATACATCTCGATAGGGAAAAATGCCTCGGCTGCGGCAGCTGCGTGGCCGTCTGTGATCGATACTTTGACATTGCCAGCGACGGTCGCGCAAGGCTGAAGGGTCCATCCGTGAAGAAGAAGGGAAAATACGTCGAAGAATTGACAATTTCCTCAATTGAGTGTATCCAAAATGCAGTGGACTGTTGCCCTCCGCAAGCCATTCGTCTAGAATAACGAGTGTAATATGTTAACCCTCAAAGCCAAAATTCGTTCTCTATTAGGGAAAGATGTCCGCCAGTTAAGAGAAAAAGACCGGTTGCCGGCCGTTTTATATGGTCCAGGGTTGAAAGAAAACTTTCATCTCGAAATGGACACCAAGGAGTTTATCAAGGTCTTCCAGGAAACCGGCCGCAGCTCTTTCCTGCAACTGGAAGTAGAGAAAGACAGCGGAAAGCCACAGGTGTTTCTGGTTCTCGTGCACGACATCCAAAAAGATCCTCTTTCGCTCTCTCTCACACACGTTGATTTCTATCAACCCTCTTCGACCAAGGAGATTCGGGTCAGAGTTCCCCTCGTTTTTGAAGGCGGGAGCAGCGCGGTCAGCAACTTGGGCGGAACCCTGGTCAAGAATATCCAAGAAGTTCAGGTTCAGGCCCTGCCGCAGAATCTGCCGCACGAAATCACGGTCAACCTGGAATCGCTGAACGAAGTGGGAAAAACGATTCTCGTCAAAGACCTTTTGCTGCCCGCCGGAGTCAAAATTATCAGAAACCCCGAGGAAATCATCGTCCAGGTCATGGAAGCGGAAAAGATCGAGGAAGAGCTGGCTCATCCGGTCGAAGAAAAGGTAGAAGAGGTGAAAGTCGTCGAAAAAGAAAAGAAGGAGAAAGAGGAAGGAACCGAAGCTCCGGCCGCTCACTCAAAAGAGAAATAAACAAGTTTAGCCTTTTCTCTCCGCGAAAAGATAAATTGGCAATGACTTTTGGCCGCTCTCGAAAGATATCCTTTATTCTGCTGGTAACGGTGTTTTTAGTTTTTGGAGCGGCTTGGATTGGATTGGCGCAGACTCCTGAAGAAGAAAAAAAGGCTCTTGAAGAAGAGCTTAAAAGCCTGGAGGAAAAAATCTCCCAATACGAAAAGAGCATCGATAGCGTCCAGAAAGAAAGGAAAACTCTCCAGAATCAGATCACCATCTTACAGAGCAAGATCAAGAAGCTGAACCTGGAAATCAGCCGGGGTAACCTGATGATCAAGGACATCAAACGGCAGATCCAGGATACCGAAAACTCCATCCAGAAAACCACGGATGAGCTCGATAAGACGAGAGTCAAGTTAAAGGGATCTCTGAGAACGCTCTACCAGGAAAACCAAAAGGGAAATGCGGAAATCCTTTTGAGCAGCGAACAACTCTCCGATTTCTTCACCAATTTGGCCAACCTGGAAGCTCTCAACCTCCGGGTGACTCAGTCTCTCGAAGACGTCAAGTCTCTCAAAATCTCCCTCGAAGACGAAAAGGATTCCCTCGATAAAGAAAAAGAAGACCTGCAGAAAGTCGTCGGCCTCCAGATTCTCCAGAAGCAGGCCGGCGAGGACAACAAAAAACAGCAGGAAAGCATCCTGGAGATAACTAAGGGAAAAGAAACCGTTTACCAAAAATACCTTGAAGAAAGCAAGAAAAGAGCGGCCGAGATCCGCTCAAGAATCTTCGAATTGATCGGCGTCCCTCAGGCGCCGACCTTCGGCCAGGCCTACGAGATCGCCAAAATAATTTCTAAAACGACCGGCGTGCGACCGGCTCTCCTCCTCGCCGTGATAAAACAAGAGTCGAACTTGGGCAAAAACGTCGGCCAATGTTTCTTGAAAGATCCCAAGAAGGGGAGCGGCGTGAGGATCACCACCGGCGCGGCGGTGACCAACGTCATGAAGCCCTCGAGAGATGTTCAACCATTTTTACAGATTACCCAGGAACTCGGCCGCGACCCCTACAACACTTCTGTTTCCTGTCCGATTCCGAGTGTCGGAGGCTACGGCGGGGCCATGGGCCCGGCCCAGTTCATCCCCTCCACCTGGATGATCTACCGCGACGAATTAAAAGAGTTGAGCGGTCGGGCCGCTGATCCCTGGAATGTTTCGGACGCTTTTTTGGCGGCGGCCCTCTATCTGAAAGACTTTGGCGCCGCTTCCCAGAAAGAAAATGATGAATGGAGGGCGGCCATGATCTATTTCTCAGGCTCGACCAACAGCAAATACCGCTTCTACGGCGATTCGGTCATCAGCCTCGCCCGAGGGCTGGAAGAGGATATTAAGGCCATTGAGAACGGTCAGTGATCTCAGGGGGTAACGCTGATCGTCTTAAGACAGACGCGGGAATTATTTTTTTCATCTAAAACCAGCATTCTCAGGCGATACTCGCCGGGAGACGAAAAAAGATAGTCTTGCGGCTGAGTGGTGACTTCCGTGTCCCAGACGGAGTCGCCGGTAAAGTCCCAACGGAAACCGAGGAGGGGATATTTGGTTTCGCGGCCGGTACCGACCAGGGTTACTTTGAAGGGAGCTCGGCCGGACGCCGCAGGAACGACGACGATCTCTCCGCACAAGGGCGAATTTTCCGTTGGCACGGTCGGCGCCGCAGTCGACGCGGTCGGGACCAATCCCGACGGATTTTGTCTTTTGGCCAACATTTTTTTGGTCTGAGTGGAAATTTGGGGGAAAACAACGAGGAAGATGAAGAGGATGCCGAAAAGCAACAACAGGGCCTCGATCATGCCCTGACCGGACGAAAAGCGCGTTTTGAGATTCGTGAATTTCTTTTCGCAATTCATACTATTCTTCCGAAAACCGGAGCAAGGTTTCAATAATGGAATCCAACCGACCCTCTAAAATGGCTTCGAGATGGTGCCAGCTTTTTTTGATCCGGTGATCGGTGATCCGGTCCTGGGGAAAGTTATAGGTTCTGATCTTTTCGGCTCTTTTGGCCTGTCCGATTTGCAGCCTCCGTTTCCCCAGAGTCTTTTCTTCGCTGGCCGTCGTCTCTTTTTCCAACAACCGAGCAGATAAAATGGCTAAAGCGTTTTCTTTGTTCTGCATCTGGTTCCTTTCGGTTCTAGAAGTGACCATCAGGCCCGAGGGCAAATGGACGATGCGGACCGCCGTCTTTCTTTTGTTGACGTTTTGTCCGCCGGGCCCCGAAGCGTTGAAGAAATCGATCTTTAAGTCGCTGGGACTGATTTTCGAATCGTTGACTTGTCTGGGTTTGAGCAAGACGGCCACGGTCACGGTCGAGGTATGCACCCGGCCCGATTTCTCAGTCCGGGGAATGCGCTGAACCCGATGCACGCCCCCCTCATACTTCATCCAGGAGAAGACGTCGCGCACTCGACTACCGGACCCCGATTTCAATTCAAAGATGATCTCCTTTAACCCGCCCAATTCGGTCCGGGAAGAATCCAGCGTTTCTAGCTGCCAACCCTGTAATTTAGCCAGACCAGAATACATGCCGAATAGGTCTTGGGCAAACAAGGCCGCTTCTTCTCCGCCCACGCCCGCCCGGATTTCGACGATGGACGCCGTGCTGGAGCCTTCTTTTTTAGTCGGCTCTGGCGAGCTGAGCAAATTTTCTAATTCGACTCTGAGGCTTTGGCTCTTTTCGCTCAGGCTCCGTGTTTCTTCCTTGGCCAAAGTGGTCAAATCCAGGTCCTCGCCCGCGCTGATGATGGCTTCGTTTTCGGCGATCTGTTTCTCTAAGTCGTCGAGAGCGGATATCTTTCCCAACAGCTTTTCTAGTCGGCGCTTGTTCTCGGTCAGATTCTCGAACTTTTCCCGATCAGAAACGACCTCGGGATCGGCGAGTTCTCTTAAGAGTTCGTCGTAATCTTCTTTTATCTTTTGACGATCGGGATCCATCACCGCTTCCTCTTTTTGGATAGTCTTTCTCTGAACTTCTGAACCTGACCCGCTTTGTCGATGATCTTCTCCTTGCCCGTGTAGAAAGGATGACAGGCGGAACAAATCTCGGTTTCGATTGACTCTTTGGTGGAACCGACGGTAAAAGTATGGCCGCAACTGCAACGCACCGTGGCTTCCGGATAATAGGGGGGATGGATGTCTTTTTTCATATAGCGAGTACGATATGTCGGGCATTCTGCCCGTTATTACCTAACGATATACTCTTTTAAGGCGTAAAAAATCATAAACAAAAAGAGGAGAACGAAAAGGATGTCCAGGACTTTGGTCATTTTAGTCTATCTTCTATGCCTTTTCTCATTCTATACGAAGATTTAGAAAAATCAACCCCCTCCCCGCCGACCGCTTGTCTTGATTCAAAAACAATGCTATATTCACGTTATGCCCAAACAAGAACCACAAACGAAGACAAACGATCCAGAGATCAATCACGGAGCCATGCTTGAGGCCGGCCTGCATTTTGGTCATTCGGCCTCGACTTCACACCCCCGCATGAAGCCGTTTTTGTTTGGCACCCGGAACGGCGTCCAGATCATCGACCTGGAAAAGGCGAGTGAAAAATTCGAAGAAGCTCTCAAATTCATCCAAAAACTGACCAAAGAAGGAGGAACACTCCTTTTGGTTGGTACGAAAATCCACGTCAGGAAAATGCTCAAGGAGACGGCCGAAGAATGCGGCCTACCCTACGTCTCTGAGCGCTGGCTGGGCGGGACCTTCACCAACTTTGAAACGATCAAAAAAAGGGTCAACTATCTCAAAGGCCTGGAGAAGAAGAAGGCTGAGGGCCTCCTGGATAAATACACGAAAAAAGAAAAGGCTGAGATCGAAAAAGAGATCAAGGGATTGGAAGAAAGGCTGGGCGGGATAAAGAACTTGGAGACCCTACCTCAGGCCATTTTCGTCTGTGACATGAAAAAAGATCTGCTGGCGGTCAGGGAGGCTCGGCAGAAAAACGTCAAAATCATCGGCCTGGCCGATACCAATATTGATCCCAGTCTGGCTGATTATCCGATTCCGGCCAATGACGATGCGGCCAACGCAGTCAAATACATTCTCGACAAGATCAAGGAAACCGTCTTAAATAACCAGGTAAAGAAAGTGGAGGAATCTGATGCCAAACATTGATCAGGTAAAACGGCTGCGCGAAGAAACCGAAGCCCCGGTCAACGAATGCCTCAAGGCTCTGAACGAAGCAAGGGGAGACATGGAAAAGGCCAAGGAAGTTTTGAGAAAGTGGGGACAAACCCTGGCCGCTAAGAAAGTGGAAAGGGAAGTCAAAGAAGGCATCGTCGATGTTTACCTTCATCCCAACAAGAAGGTTGGCGTAATTTTAGAGCTGAGATGTGAGTCAGATTTTGTGGCTAAGTCTGACGACTTCCAAAAACTCGCTCATGAGCTTTGTTTGCAGATTGCGGCAGCCAATCCCCAGTTTGTTTCCGAAGAAAACATCCCTCCCGAGACGCTCGAAAAAGAGCGAAGGATCTATCTCGAACAGTTTTCGACGAGCGGCAAACCCGAACCCGTCATCAAAGGTATCGTGGAGGGAAAATTGAAAAAATACCAGGCAGAAAACTGCCTTCTGTTCCAACCCTGGATCAAGGATGAAAATAAAACCGTCCGCGACCTCCTCACGGAATACATTGCCAAGCTTGGCGAAAACATTGTTGTCCGAGGTTTTAGCCGACTCAGTATAAGATAATCTTGATTCTCGTGAAACTCGAATTAAGGTAATGTTTGTTCTCGAAGTTCTAGCCAAAATCATCTTTCTCGGCAGCCTGACGGGAATGCTCGTTATCTTTTTCCGGAAGGCGCCCCTCCTGGCCAGCCTACCCAAAACCACTCCGGTTTTCGAAAAAAGGGAGGGGGCTTGGCTCTTTTTGTTCAGAAAACTGAAGGAGAAATTGAAGGATCTACCTTTTTTGAAAGATTTTTCGCCCGAGATGTTTTTGCAAAGAATTCTCTCGCGAATCCGGATTTTCACATTAAAACTGGAAAGCAAAACCGGTCAGTGGCTCGAGGCTCTGAGAAAAAGATCCCAAAAGAACAAGGTCCAAGAAAAAACGGGTGATCAATATTGGGAAAGCCTCGAAAAAAAGGATAAAAATACGCCGGCGTAGCTCAGCGGTAGAGCAACTGTTTTGTAAACAGTGGGTCGGGGGTTCGAATCCCTCCGTCGGCTCCTGACCTTGACAGGAAAGAATAAACCATTAAAATGATAGCTAGGCGGAAATGAAGTTCACGGGGAGATTCACGAAGGCGCTATAACGAGCGGAACGCTCGATATATCGCTTCACGTTATGAACAGAAAGAACGCAAAATAGAATAAGTAGAGGAAAAGGACATCGCCGAAAACAGGGAGCGTGTCTTCCTGCTTTTGTTTCCCCGAAACGGCCAGAACCTTGAAAATTAGAGTGAGCCAGTGACCAGTCAAATAAATTATTAGTTTTTCAGAGTTGTTCCGACTATTACTTTCCTCGTGATTCTCACGAGGTTATTCTGAGGATTTGATCCTGGTCCAGGATGAACGCTGGCGGCGTGGATAAGGCATGCAAGTCATACGGCGCTGAGACCGCAAGGTCGCAGCGCAGTGGCGAATTGGTTAGTAACACGTAGATAATCTGCCTCGAGGACAGGCATAGTCCCGCGAAAGCGGGAATAATTCCTGATGGTAATGAGGGGGCGAAAGCCATTCTCATTTAAAGCCGCAAGGCACCTCGAGATGAGTCTGCGTCCTATCAGCTAGTTGGTGAGGTAACGGCCCACCAAGGCAATGACGGGTAGGGGAGATGAGAGTCTGTTCCCCAACAAGGACACTGAGACATGGGTCCTACTCCTACGGGAGGCAGCAGTCGAGAATATTCGGCAATGGGCGAAAGCCTGACCGAGCGACGCCGCGTGAGCGAAGAAGGCCTTCGGGCTGTAAAGCTCTTTTCTTTGGGAAGAATCCCGAGCGAAAGCGAGGGATGACGGTACCAGAGGAATAAGGGGATGCAAATTCTGTGCCAGCAGCCGCGGTAAGACAGAATCCCCAAGCGTTATCCGGATTTATTGGGCGTAAAGCGCCTGTAGGCGGCCGGACAAGTCTTTAATTAAAACTCAAGGGCTCAACCTTTGAGCTGTTAAAGATACTGTCCAGCTAGAGGGCATTAGGAGCTGACGGAACGGTCGGTGTAGGGGTGAAATCCATTGATATCGACCGGAACACCAAAAGCGAAGGCAGTCAGCTAAGATGACCCTGACGCTGAGAGACGAAAGCGTGGGGAGCAAAAAGGATTAGATAAATCCTGTTCCGGCTCCATAAAACGGAACGAAGGGTGTCCCTTCCGACGGTGACGTCGGAATGCGCATCTAGCTATATCGGGGAACCCCCCAATTTCATTATATTGGGGCAATCCCGAGGGAAGTCCGTCCGCTACAAAGAAGTGGATATGTGACCCCGTAGAGACTATCCCGAAAGGGAGTACCAGATATCTGTATCTGGGAAACGCTAGACATCCTTAAATTTTTAGGATGATGATATAGTCCGACCTACTGGAAACAGATAGGAAAAATCAACCCTTGTAGTCCACGCCCTAAACTATGGATACTGGCTACTTGAAGTGTCGACCCTTCAAGTGGCGAAGCTAACGCGTTAAGTGTCCCGCCTGGGAAGTACGGCCGCAAGGCTAAAACTCAAAGGAATAGACGGGGGCTCACACAAGCGG
>JACQQI010000009.1 GCA_016207115.1 Candidatus Nealsoniibacteriota bacterium | reverse complement strand
TAGCGAGTACGATATATCGGACTGTTGCCCGCTATAACCTTTTTGTCTCCTGGTCTACTGACGAGTTGTTGCCAGTGATCCCTCCTTAAGCTGGTAGCCGAAGGGGATCGTTAGCAGCTTTTGTTGTCTGACGATCGCGCTTGTCAGTAGGCCAGGGGGCGAAATACCCCGACCCCCAAATTAGAAACCCTCGGTTTCTAACGCTCGCCCTCATTTCATTCGGGTTCGCTGTTTTCTAACAAGGGGTATTTCGCGGTCAGCCTCGCTGACAGCACGATTGCTTTCTGGTTTGCGGGTAAATTTTTACCCATAAACCAGAGGGTAAATTTTCACCATTTTGGAAAAGAAAGGAGGTGATCCAAGTGGAAGAAAAGATCCTCGCGGCCCTTCGGGAGAAGGGACCCATGACCAGCCACGATCTCTGTGAGGCGCTAGGTCTGGAGTGGACGGAGTTCTCGTCATATCTACTCAACATGATTCGTGACGATTTCCACTCTGACGGTTCGGTACTTCGTACGCACGTGGCGCGCGGGTACGTGTACCACCTGCCGGACCAGCAAGTCTAGCGTCAGCCGGCAGAAGATAAGGCTGAGGGAGAACCTTCCCTCAGTCTTTTTAGTTAAATCTGGTCATGGATTCCGTGGCGCCGTCTTTTAAAATCGTTCCTATGGCTTCAACCGTTTTTTTGATAACCTTAGTCACGATTCTCTCTTCGTTTTTGGTGAACTTCTTGAGGACAAAACGATCTAGCGACTTTGAACCGGGAACGTAATTAGCCGGGCGAACGCCGATTCTGATACGGACAAAGTTTTTGCTCTTCAGGGCTTTGACGATGGAATCGATGCCCTTATGTCCGGCCGTGCCTCGATCTTTGGAAATCCTCATCTCTCCCTTGGGCAGGTCGGCGTCGTCGTGGACGACGACTAAATTTGAAACTTGGTCCGCCGGCTGACGGATGAAATTTGAAACCAACGATTTAACGGCTCGCCCCGATTCGTTCATAAAGGTCTGGGGCTTAGCAAGAATAATTTCTTTGTTTTGCGAAACCAAAGAATCAGACCATTTGTGCGGCTGAAAATCGGGAAAGCCATTCTGCCGAGCAAATTCATCCAGGGCAAGAAACCCCAGGCTGTGCCAGGTTTTTTGGTATTCTTTTCCCGGGTTACCCAGGCCGACGATTAAAGCTCTTGGTTTTATCATCTCGATTTCATTGTAGCACCAGACTTGCCGAAGACGAAAAAATGAGTATAATTTATCGTGTAACGGGCAAAGCCCGTATGTCATACCCGCCATGAAAAGCTTTCTTTCTTTTACCTGGGAGGTGGCCAAAATTGTCATCGTGGCTCTGGCCATCGTCCTGCCCATCCGTTATTTTATCTTCCAGCCCTTCATTGTCAAAGGTCAATCCATGGAACCGAATTTCCAGGAGGGCAACTATTTGATCATCGACGAACTCTCTTATCGCCTGCGGAGTCCGCAGAGAGGCGAGGTGGTCGTCTTTAAATATCCCTACAACCCCTCCCAAAGATACATTAAAAGAATCATTGGTTTGCCCGGAGAGACGTTGGAAATCAGAGACGAGAAGGTGGCGATCTTTGATAGCGACGCCAATGAAATGATCCTGCAGGAGAACACTTACTTGCCGCCGGGCGACACCACCCTGGGCAACCTGCGCCTAACCCTGAAAGAGAACGAGTATTTTGTGCTGGGAGACAACCGGCTTTCTTCTTCCGATTCTCGCTCCTGGGGAGTTTTGCCGCGAGAAAAGATCATCGGCCGGGTCCTCTTTCGGCTTTGGCCGCCCGCCGAAGCGACCGAGATTAATCTCCCCGCTTACTGAAATGGCTAAAAGAACACGATTACAATCGCCTCAGGGCATGCACGACATTCTGCCCGAGGATCAAATCTATTTCCAGAAAGTCCAGCGCGTCACGGAAAGCCTGGTCAGTTTTTACGGTTTTGAAAAGATCGACACGCCCCTGCTCGAGTTTTTGGAGCTCTACGAGAAGGGCACGGGCCTGACGACAGACATCGTGGAAAAACAAATGTTTACATTGAAAACCAGGGGCGGCGACGCCCTGGCCCTGCGCCCCGAATTTACGCCCGGCGTCATGCGCGCCTTCTTGCAGCATGGTTTAAGCAACCTGCCGCAGCCGGTCAAGCTCTATTCTCTGGGTCCGGTTTTCCGCTACGAAAGCCCTCAGGCCGGGAGATATCGCCAGTTCCATCAGATCAATCTGGAGGTCTTTGGCGAGAAGAGTCCGGCCATCGACGCCCAGGTCATCCAGGCTTTCTATAATCTCCTGACGGAGCTGAAGTTTAAGAACTTGGTGGTGGAAATCAACAGCATCGGTTCTTCCTGTTGCCGTCCCTATTTCAAAAAGATTCTGGCTAGCTATCTGAGGTCTCGTTTTAACGCACTCTGTCTCGACTGCAAGCGTCGGGCGCGGGAGAATCCTTTGCGAGTTTTGGACTGCAAAGAAGAGAAATGTCAGCCGATCAAGGCCGGCTCTCCCCAGATCATCGATCATCTTTGCGAGGAGTGCCACAATCATTTTAAAGGAGTCTTGGAGTTTCTGGACGAGCTGGGTTTGCCTTACCGCCTCAATCCCTATCTGGTCCGCGGCCTGGATTATTACACCAAAACCGTCTTCGAAATCTTTGTCGAAAACCCCGCCCTACCCGGCGCCGCCCCCATCGCTTTGGTGGGTGGCGGTCGCTACGACAATCTGGGTAAAGTCATCGGCAACCGAGACATTCCGGCTTGCGGCGGCGCCGCCGGGATCGAAAGAATCGTCGAGGAGATGAAGTCGCGCGGTCCACGGCTTTCTCACGAAGAGAGCCAGGACGTTTTCTTGGCCCAAGTCGGGGATTTGGCCAAAAAGAAGAGTTTAAAACTCTTTGAAGAATTCCGTCAGGCCAAAATTCCTTTGGCCGAATCCTTTTCCAAAGACAGCCTGAAGGTCCAGCTCGCCCGCGCCGATCGTTTCAACGTCAGATACGCCCTGATTCTCGGACAGAAGGAAGCCCTGGAAAAGACCATCATCTTGAGAGACATGAAAAAAGGAACCCAGGAAACCATCAAATTAGAGAAAGTCGTCCACGAAGTTAAAAAAAGATTAAAAAAGTA
>JACQQI010000007.1 GCA_016207115.1 Candidatus Nealsoniibacteriota bacterium | reverse complement strand
GCTTCGTCCCAAACCATGCCGTGAGAAGAAAGAGTGGCCAAACCAAAAATCAAGAAAAGGTTAATAGCGGCGATAGCGATTAAATTACTTTTTTCTGAAAAGAATTTTATTATCATTAGAGACGCACCAACTTTTCCAACCAGGGAATGTGCTGATTTCTTCTTTTCCACCAGATGTCTTCCCAAACATAATGGACCGCCAAGTTCTTCCACTCTCCCCACTTATCAAAACGCTTGAGCATTCTGTCCACCGGCACTAATTTTTTCTCCCAGTTCTGGTTAAAGAAAATGTGGTTGTAGATTTTCTGTTCCCAGGGTGAAATGTGATTGAGGAAATCCCAGCGATGAAAGGCGTCGGACATGATGTAGTCCACCGAAGCTGGGCCGATGCCGTAAAGAGAGATTAAAGCTTCGGCCTGCTCGGCTGCGCCCTCTTTTCTCAGCTTCATTTCGTCGAGAGTCCCGGCCGCAAAGGGCTCCGAGACCTTGATCAGAAATTTAGCCCGGTAGCCCATCTTTAACTGGCGCAGTTTCTGCTCCGAGGCCTGAGCCAAGACTTTCGGTTCCCAGAAACACCAGAGTTTCTCGCCGGCAAACTCCAATCGGCGGCTGTAGTTTTCAAAAAGCGTCTGCATCATATAAACGCTCCGGCGAACCGTGGCATTCTGGAGAACGATGGCGATGATCAGGTATTCATACAAAGAACCGTGGTGCATCGGCCGCAGACCATGAAATTTCTCGATGATCGGCTTCAATAAAGGGTCTTTCGTGACGCTACGGTAAAAGCCAGATAAATTCAGGTCTAGGTTGTAGCGCCAAATCACCTCGTTTTTGACCGAATCAATGAATTCCGGAGACAGTTTTTTCTCCGAAAAAACCGAAACTTTAACCTTGGGGCTGCCGGTCTTGCCCGCGTTTTCAAAGACCGTGCCCAACTTCTGGCCCTTCCAAAGCATGGTCTGCCATCGCTTGCCCGACTGCCATCTCATATCTTTGGATGGAAAATGACCCGGCTTGAAAAAAGTCGAGTCGAAATGAAACGGCTTCGTCGGCACGATATCTAATATTGTCTTAAAGCTTAATTTCGCCATTGTTCTTTAATCCCATCTCATTTTAACAAATTTTAAAGGCGACCGCTTGGCCGCCTCTCGTTGAAAATACGAAAAATCTTAAAACTTCTAGGCGTAGTCTTTGCCGGTGAAAAGCTCACGGATGATGTCTTCGATGGCCGCCTCCTCGATCGATAAATCCGCCACGGGCAACTGTTCCAGGGCGCGGGCCGTCGTTGAGGCAATCTGATCTCTCTTGACCATCAGAACCAGCTTGGGATAGACAAACTCTTTGACGGGAAAAATCTTGGCCACGACTTTGGGATCCACCGCCTGATTCAAAATCAAGGAAACGAGCTTGTGATCGGCGTACTTTTGGATAATCTCGGAAAGCTGGCCGTCAAAAACGAGTTGGCCTTTGTCGATGATCATGATTCTCTGGCAAAGTTCTTCGACATCGCCCATGTAGTGCGAGGTCAAGATGATCGTCGCCTGGTGTTTTTGATTGTATTCTTTGATGAAATCCCGGATTTTCTTCTGCATGACCACATCTAAACCGATGGTCGGTTCGTCCAGGAATAAAACTTTGGGTGAATGCAACAAGGCGGCGATCAGCTCGCATTTCATCCTTTGGCCCAGGGAAAGTTTCCGGACCTGAATCTTTAAAACGTCTTCTACTTCCAGCAATTGAACCAGTTCGTCTAAAGTCTTTTTGTACTGGGCGTCGGGCACCTCATAAATCTCTTTGTTCAGGTTGAAAGTCTCGATCGGCGGCAGATCCCACCAGAGCTGGTTTTTCTGCCCCATGACCAAGGAGATCTGTTTCAAAAAAGTCTGTTTTCGGTCCCAGGGATTAAAACCCAGCACCTGGACCTCGCCCGCGTCCGGATAGAGAAGCCCGGAAAGGCATTTTAAGGTCGTGGTTTTTCCCGCGCCGTTGGGACCGATGAATCCCACCAGTTCCCCTTCTTTGATCTCAAAAGAAACGTCGTTGGCCGCTTCCACGTTAAAATACTTTCTCTGTACCAAGGACTTCAACGAACCCAAAAGGCCAGGTTCTTTCTGGTGAACCCGGTAATACTTCTTCAAATGCTTGACGGAAATGGCGGCCATAGGTTTGTTCTAGCTCAATAGTATGATTATATCAAGAACTGGCGGATTGGTAACGCTGCAAACCCGCCCGCCACACCAAGCGAGAGATGATAGAGAGAGCCAGGATGAGCAAAATAGCTATCCCCAGATAAAGATTATCCAAACGGCCGAGTAAAAAGGCGGTCGGGAAATAGCCGAAAAAGAGAATGGGTATAAAAAAAGTAAAGAACATTCTTAAAGATGGGGGGTAGATTCCGGCTGGATAATGGCCGAAATCTGCGATCTCGAAAATCCAGTCCAAGAATGGTCGGGCATTGACGACCCAAAAAGCCAGGCTGGCGAAAATGAAGTGAAAAAGATAGCAAATGGCATAGGCGGCCGCCAAAAGAAAGAGAAACCCCGGTAACCGCGAAAAATGGATCTGATCACTAACTTTCGCCAGGGAAACCACAAAAATCGCTAGGGAATTAATGAAGCTACCCAGAAGGGTGAAGTCCAGCGTTCGGAAAGAGACGAGGAAGCGCGAATTGATCGGTTTTAACAGCGACTGGTCGAACCGGCCGGTTCTGACCTCGTTGATGAAGTTTCTCAAATTGATGAGAAAACTCGCCCAGTAGACGACGAAAACAGTTTCGCTCACACCCAGTAGAAAAACTGTTTCCCATAGACTCCAGCCGCCCAGCGTCTTGACCTTAGAAAAAATGACGCCCAGGAAGATCAGAACGGTCGCCGCCCAGACGATCGGCGCCAAGCCAAACAACAGACCGTTGATCCGGAACATCAGCATCTCGCTCAAGCTAAGCCTTAGAAGAAGGCGCCAGAGCCTGAGATAACGACGGATTTCACTGACCAATGGCTTCATAGTGTTTGATGCCTTTGCGCCAAAAATAATCCAGCAAGATCAAGAGCGCCACCAACCAGCCGAGAGAAATCAGCATCCCGACCCACGTCTGCTCTGGTCCAACGGCGCCCTGGAAAACCCGAATAGGAAAGTACAAAAGATACTGGAAGGGCAGGAAAAAAGACGCCGGCTTTAAAATCCCCGGCAGAAAATCAAGCGGGACCAAGGCGCCGGCGAAGAATCCGACGGCCAGATCGATGGCCGTAGAAAACAGACGAATATCGGTGACCCAGAAGGCGAAAAGAGACAAAAGGATATTGAAAGTGAAATTGAGGAAAAGGGCGAGGACCAGGGAAAGGCCGAAGGATAAGGTCGTTCCGAATCCGGGAAAAGAAAAATAGCGCGGCAGCAAAACTAAAAAGGCGACGATCAGAGAAAGCCTGATCAAAATATCGACCAAGCGATCGGCCCAGAACAAGGAAAACCAATAGCGCAAGACGCCAAAGGGCTTTAAAAGATAGGCTGAGAGCCGACCCTCTTTGATCTCGTCGGCCAGAAGGCGGGCGACGTTCCAGCGAATCGCTGGGTGTAAAAATTTGGTCATTACCAGGTAGGTAAAGACTGAAGAGAAGGTGTAGCCGGCGATCTCCGGGTTCCCCTGAAAGATCGCCCGGAAGACAAAAACCATCACCGCAAAAGTAAAAAGACCCATGATCATGTGACCAAAAAACTCCAGGCGGTATTCACTGCTTTTCTGGAACTCAGTTTTAAAGACGGTCCAGTATTTTTTCATCCTAGGAACTGGCGCTGGAATAGGATCTAAGCGCCAGGGACCAAAAGAGCTGGGAAGCGATAAAAAAGACGCTGGCCATCACGGCGCCGTAGACGACCCATTCGGAACCGATTCGGCCGAGTAAAATCTGGGCGGGGAAAAAGGCGATGAAGGCAATCGGCAGCAAATAGGTGAAGAATGTCTTAGCCCGGCCGCGGAAAATGTCGATCGGGAAACGACCGGCGTCGATCAAGCGGCTGTGCAGATCGTCGAGATTGAAGAGGTTGATGAACCAGAAATTTAAGCCGGCGAGGGCGAAAAAAAAGCTGTAGAAAATAATAGCACCGGACAAAAAGAGCAGGGTAAAATCCAGCCACAGAAGAAGCGACGGCTCAATCCCCATCTGCCTGAGAAAGAAAACCAGGATGACGGAGGTCAGACAGAAACGGCTGACGCTGTCGATGCCAAAGTCCTGAACCGAAGACAAAAAGCGCAACGAAACCGGCTTCAAAAGAAGGAAGTCGAATTTGCCGTGGCGGATGAGGTGAGAAATTTGGCGCAGGCTCGGCCGAATGAAGATGCTCAAGAAGTCGTGGAAGATCGTCCAGATGATCAACAGAAGGAATATTTCCTGCTTTGGCCAGCCGGCGATCGAACTCACCTGACCAAAGAGCAACTCGATGCCGACGAAAGACAGGAGCGTCCAGAACAAATTCAGAAACGTCCAAACCAAAAGATTGAAACGGTACTCCAGCGCAGCCATCAGGGAAACTCTGAAGAAATGAAAATATAAAGAAAGGTAGCGCATGTCAATTTCCAAAAGAGGCGTAAGCTTTTCTGCCCCGGTTCCACAAAAACTTATAGAGCAGGGCAAAAAAGACCAGCCAGAAAACGGCGGTCAAAAAACCTAAAATCATTTCCAGAGAAGACAGCTTGTGGAAATAGATTTCTAAAGGAAAAGAAAAAATGTAGCGAAAGGGTAAAAGCTTAATCACTCCCTGAAAAAAACCGGGAATGAAGCTGATGGGCAGGGCCTGGCCGGCCAAAAACATCCTCAGAGCCCAAAACAGGCTGTCGATCGCCCAAATGTCGGTGAACCAAAATGACAAAAGCCCCAAGCATAGACTCAGTCCGAAAACGACCAGGGAACCGAGGATGGCCGCGGCGGCAATCCAGAAAAATAACGCCGGAGAAAAATTCAGGGCTAAATCGGCGCGGAAGAAGAGGGCTAAGATTAAGACGAAGGGCAGGCCGAAAGCGACCGAAAAGGTGTGCCAACCGATTTCCTGGAAAATCTTGCGCCAATAAAAAGAGATGGGCTTGATCAGGCTCGAAACCGCGATTTGGCCCGTCCGAATTTCTTCGTTCGTACTGTAATGCGGCAGCCAATTGATAAAACGATCGAGTAAAAGCGCGGCTAGGTAGTAGGTGATCAATTCCGATCGGGTGTAGCCGCCGATCATTCCGCCGGCCTGGCTGGTTTTCCAGACCGCGGTCATGACGATGGCGTAAAAAGCCCCGGAAATGATCCAGATGAAAAGCGGACCGCGATAAATCGCGGTATTGGCAAATTCGTTTTTAAAAAACGCTAAATATTTTTTCATGTGGAGCGGGATACGGGAATCGAACCCGCCTATCTTGCTTGGGAAGCAAGCGCACTACCACTGTGCTAATCCCGCCAAGCTTCAAAAGTTCAGCTTCTCTCGGATTTTCTCCAGGAGACTTTTCGGCGCTTCGACCGGAGAAGGCGGCGGACTTTCTTCAGCCGGCAAGACCGTCACCACCTTTTCCCCGGGTTTCTTCAGCTGGAACCTTTCGCGGGCTTCTTTTTCTAGATAACTCTCCTGGGAAGCGGGATTTAAGCCGGATTTCAGCTCCTCGTTTTGTTTCTCCAGCGTACTGATTTCTCCTTTTAAATCCTGAAGGTAGGCCGACAATCGCTGTCGCCTTTGGTTCATCTGCCAATTGGAGAAGGTCAGGAACCCAACGATCAAAAAAAGAATCGCCGCAAAGAGAGCGGAGACGAATCGGCTCTCCGTCGCCTCATCCTTCTTCTTTCTCGGCCGGGATTTTGCTATCATGAATATGGTTTAGCCTTTCTCTTGAGTAAAATGATCAAGGTCAACTCCCGAACTCTTCTAAAAACCTTCTGGAAGATCATCATTATCCTCGTAGCTCTCAGCACCGTCATTCTGCTGGTGGCGCCTTTAATTTAGCTCAATTCGGACGGACTGACAACCGAAGCCTTACTTCCCTGGGAAAGGAGGTTTTTTGTTATGGAAAAGGAACTGGGAATAGAGATTAATCAGGCGGTTGGCCTCCCGGAAATACTCTTCTCTCTTGGCTTCAAACTCTCGGCGAGACCAGGCAAAGTAAAAGGAAGAATCGTTGAGCCAGTGCATGAAGCGCAGGTAGACTTTGGCCGTTTTCAACAGCGTCTGGCCCAAATCCACCATGGCTTCGGCTTCCTCTTCGGCCTTGCGAATTCTCTTGACCGACCAGATCTCCAGGGTATCCAAATCCTTTAGAATCTTGGACTCGAGGGTCCGCCGGCTCAGCAAGTGGATGCGGGTGTGTTTTTTGATGGCGTAGGCGGCCTTCTGCACCGTCTCCGGATCAAGAGAAGCCAGCGCCGCCTCTTTCTGAAAAAACCGGGCTGATCCACGTCCATCCCAGAAAAAGTGGTAGAAGAATAAAACGAGGTTTTTTGACAGCCGCTGCGATTTCCAGATGTCGTGCCAGCAGATGGCCAAAAGCATCACGGGGAAATTAATCCGGGCCCGGTCAACTTCTTTATTTTCGTTGATGAAACGGTCTAGATTATCGATGATGGCCAAAACGTGGTCGTCGTCGTGCAAGGGATCAACGCCCACTTTCATGAGATCAATCCCCCGCTGGCAAAACCGGGAGACGGGTTCATCTAAAACAATCTGGTTCTTAGAAAGAAATTCGGTTAATTCCATTTTGCACTTTAATCGCGCAACATTTCTAAAAAGACTTTCTGCGGCAGGTGCAGCTGACCCTTTTCCTTGAGTTCCTGCTTGCCTTTTTTCTGCTTTTGTAAAAGCTTGAGCTTGCGCGTGTAATCGCCACCGTACAAAGGAGCGATGACGTCCCGACCCTTGGCCGACAGAGTCTCCCGGGCGATGACGCGGGAACCGATGGCCGCCTGCAAAGCCACGGAGAAGAGCTGGCGCGGCAGGGTTTTTTTCAGTTTTTGCACCTGTTTTTTGCCTTCTTCAAAAGCTTTGGCTTCGGGCACAATCCGCGAGAAAGCCTCAAACTTTTTACCCGAAATAAGAATCTCCAGCTTGACCAAACTGGCCGGCCGGTAGCCCAGAATCTGGTAATCCATGGAGGCGAAGCCCGAGGTGGAATTTTTAATGTTTTCGTAAAGGCTGGTGATTATCTCTCTCAGAGGCAATTCGTAGATGATTAAAACCTTTTCCTGGCTGAGGTGCTTGGTCTCCAGATGTCGGCCCGACAACTTAGTCAGAACCTCGAAGACCTGGCCGATAAATCCCAAGGGGAGGGTGATTTTCAGGATGGCCCAGGGCTCTTGCGCCTCTTGGATGTCGAAAGATTCGGGCCAATCTGAAGCCGTATAGATTTTTTGAGACTGGCCCTTTCGGTCGAGAATCTGGTAGACGACCGAGGGCGAAGAAATGACCAGACTCAATCCGAATTCACGGGAAAGTCTCTCAGTGGTGATTTCGGTGTGCAGCAAACCCAAAAAGCCGCAGCGAAAGCCTCGACCCAGAACTTCTTTGGTCTCGGGTTCGAAAAAGAGCGAGGCGTCGTTGAGCTTCAGTTTATTCAAAGCGTCTTTTAATAAATCGAACTCCTCGGCGTTCTCCGGATAAAACGAGGCGAAAACCACCGGCTTTGGTTCCTGGTATCCCGGCAGCGGTTCTATATTTGTGATTTCTGTTTTGGAATTTGTGTTTTTCACAATCGTGTCGCCCACCCTGACTAAGCCTGGCTCCTTGATGCCGGTGGCTAAGTAGCCGATCTCTCCGGCGTCCAGGCTTTCGATGGCGGTCATCTCTGGCTTAAAAAAACCGATTTCCAGCGTTTCGCCGGAAGATTGATTGGAAAGAAGAGTGATTTTATCTCCTTTTCGGACCTGGCCGTCAACGATTCGAACAAAAGCGAGTACTCCTCGGTGAGAATCGTATTTGGAGTCAAAAATCAGGGCCCGCAAGGGTTTATCGGCGGCGCCCTGAGGCCCGGGCACCTTTTCCACCACCATCCGCAAAAGAGATTCAACGTTCTCGCCGGTTTTGGCGGAAATCAAAATAATCTCCGCGGGATCAATGTCCATGATCTTCAAGATCTCTTCCTTGGTTTCGGCCACTCTCGCCTGCGGCAGATCAATCTTATTGATAACCGGAATAATGACCAAGCCTTGCTTTTGGGCCAGTTCGAGATTGGCCAAGGTTTGAGCCTGAACACCCTTGGCTGCATCGACCAAAAGGATGGTGCCCTCGACGGCGGCCAGGCTGCGGGAAACCTCGTAGGAGAAATCCACGTGGCCGTGCGTGTCGATCAGTTTCAGGATGTAGGGCTGACCATTCAGATCATATTTCATCTTGACCGGCTGCATTTTGATGGTGATCCCCTTTTCTCTCTCTAAATCCATCATGTCCAAGTATTGCGGCCGCATCTTTTCTTTGGTCACGCTCTGGGTCAGTTCCAAAAACCGGTCGCCGAGGGTGGACTTCCCGTGGTCAATGTGCGCGATTACCGAGAAGTTACGTATCCGGTTGAGGCTGTAATTCTGTTTCTTATATTCTTGATTCATGGCTGTCCAGAAGTTTAAACTTATCCCTCAGGAAGTAGCAGAGAAGACCGAACTGGAAAATCGTCGCCAGGGAAAAAGCCAGGGGCAGGCCCAGCAGGGCAAAGCCCAAGGCCTCCGGATTGAGGTTGCCGAGAAAGGAACTCAAAATCTCTCTCGGACGAGGGTCAACCGTCAACCATTGTACCAAGCCAAAAGACAAAAGAATGTTCGCCAGCATGCTCACCACGGCGATGACGGTGGGTCGGACCGCTTCTTGTAAGGCGAAAAAGGCGCGTAAAAGCAAGGGTATTTCGGCCTGAGCAAAGATCGAAACGGAGAACAGCCCCAGAGCCGCCGCCGTCAGCTGAATCGCCTCTGGGCTGAATTTGCCGCTCCCGAGCAAAATCCTGACGATGGGTTCTTTGAAGACGATCAGGAAGAAACTCAAAAACAGGCTCCAAAATAGAATCTTACGGAAAGTCAAAGACAGATTGCTCAGAAGACCGGACCGGTCTTCCCGGGCGGCGGCCTTACTCAGGGCCTGAAAGGCGGCCGTGGCCAGAGAAACGCCGACGAAACTGGTGACAAAACTCTGCAGATTATTAGAGAAATAGAAAATGGCCAGAGCTCCCAAGCCCAGCGTCGAAGCAATCCCGGTGGTGATCAAAAGATTGATCTGTTGACTGGCCGCGGAGAAAAAACGCGGCAGCATCAGTCTGAAAACCCGCTTAATCCCCGGGTCTTTCCAGTCTAATATTCTCTGCCAGTGCCAGCCACAAGAGACGCACGAGTAGAGCTGTAAGCAGAAATAGACGAAAGCCCCCAGAACGACGCCCAACCCGACGCCGAAAATGCCGAAGCGAGGCGACAAAAACAAAATGCCCAAGATGATAAATAGATTATAGATTAGGGGGCTGAGAGCGAGCACGATGAATTTATTGAAATACTGCAGCAGGCCAGAAAAAAGACCCACGCCCCCAAAAAAGATTGAGCTCAGAAAAAGCAGGCGCGTCAGCCAGATCGTTTGTTGAATCTCCGCGATATCAAAACCCGGCACGACAAATTTGATGAGCCAGGGCGTGAGCAGGAAAAAAATGAAACAGGTGACCAGCAGGGTAAGTAAAAAAAGATTGAAAAAGTTATTGATGACTCGCCAGGCTTTCTCTTTGTCTTTTTGAAAAGCTTCGGCAAAAACCGGCAAGACGGCGACGGCCAGAACGCCCGCCACCAAAAGATTGTAAACCAGGTCGGGTATCCGGAAAGAGGCGACGTAGATGTCCAAGGTCCTCCCCGCGCCAAAACTGGAGGCCAAAAGTCGGTCGCGCCAAATGCCCAAAAGCGCACTCAAAAGAGTGGAGAGCGCTAAGATGGCGGCCGAAAGGCTGATATTCTGAGTCGGCTGGTTGAAAAAAGAGAAAATCCGCATATCTTCTCTATTTTACCCTGTTTGACAGCAAATTTAAAGGTGTTAAAATGGGTTTATTCCGGTCAATCGGGTAATCGCTCGGTTGGGTTAATCCCCGACCGGGAGGAAAGTCCGAACACCCTTCTCCGCTCGACGGCGGACCAAAAAAGATAGAGGGTAATACCCTTCGGCCGCAAGGCTAGAGGTGCGAACAGAAACGGCCCGAGGCGAAAGCTAAGGGCTACCCCGCCCAACGCGAGGTAAGTCCCGGGGGCAACCCTGGGAATGAAACGGCCAAATCCTTATCGGGCGCAAGAACAAAGCTCGTCGGAATTTCCCCGCGGAAAATCCTGAGGAGTTAAAAGTAGTTCGCTAGATCCCGAGGGCAACCGAGGGACCAGAGAAATGATTGCCTCCTTCCTTAACCGGAAGCAGACAGAATTCGGCTTACAGACTGACCGGAATATCAAAAAACCCCGTATTTCTACGGGATTTTTTGTTGAGAAAACTAGATCAATCTCTGTACCCGGCTTACTTGATCCAAAGCTTCGTTGGCCAAGGCGTCGGCCATTTCGTTTTTCTCGCGGGGAATCAGCGTAAAATTAATTTTTTTGTAATCGATCTTCAAATTCCAAACGGCCAGAAAAAGAGATTGGATTTTCGAATCTAAAATCTTGTATTGGCCGCTCAGTTGGCTGATCAATAATTCAGAGTCGGACCGGATCTCCACTTCGGTCTGAGCGGCGACTTTACCGCCGATCAGGCTCTTGAGTTTCTTCAGGGCGAAAACGACCGCCTGATACTCAGCCTGGTTATTGGTGCCACTGCCGATGGTTTGGCCGTATTTCTTCAGAATCTGGCTCTTTTCGTCCTGCAAAACCACGCCCAAGGCCGAGGGTCCGGGATTGCCTCGCGAACCGCCGTCGGTGAAAACGATCACTTTTTTTGGAAATATTTTATCAGACATTGTTTTAATTTTAAGGTATCTTTTTCTTGAAAGTAGAAACCGCCGGCCGGCGCGTGGCCGCCGTAACGGCGCAAAAGCTGGGCGCAGCGGCTCAGGGCCTCGATCCCGCTGAGGCCTTCGGGCATGCGGAAGTGGCCAACGTTTTCCTTTGCGGTTTTCTTGTAGATAAAAGATGGTTTGCCGAAAAAATCACAGAGCCGGGAAGTGATCGTGCCCAGCAATGGCTGGGGCAGATCGGCCCGGCCCTCAAAAATGATTGTTTCGTTCTTGATTTTAAGAAAGAGGTCTTTTTTGAATTCGTCGGACCACTTCTCGATTTCCACCTGCCGGGCCGCGCCCTTTTGCAGGAAGCGGTGGAAGCGCTCTTCGGCCTCCGGGAGCGAAGAGGCCGTCAACAGCCAGTAGAGTTCGCTCAGATCGCCGTCTTTATCGGTGATATTGACGATGTTAATGACTTTCCGGACCGCCTGTCGGGTAGAAAGACAGCCCTCGACGACGCTCGAATTGAGCAAGACCTGCAGGCCGGGGCGCCAACTGCTTTCCAGAAGCGGCAAGCCCTCTTCGATAATGTTTTTGTTATCGCCGGTTTCCGGCACCATATCGGCCACAGTCGCTAAAGACGCCATCTCCAAAAAGTCTTCCCGTAGCTCCCGCGTCAGCCGGCCGCGCAACAGCTCCTCGGCCAGTCGAAGAACGATGCCACACGTAGCCAGATGATAAAAAGTTTCCTCTTTCTTGTTCTGTTTAGGATTGACGATAATGGCGGCTTCGGGCAACCGGTCAAGAATCTCGTGGTGCTCGATCATGACCACCTCAAAACCCATCTTCTTGGCCAAGCGCGCTTCTTCAAAATTACTGATGCCGCAGTCGAGAACGACCAAGAGAGCGGGGGCCGCGACTTTCAGCCGCTCTAGAGCTTCTTTGTTTAAGCCCGGTTCTTCCCGGCGGCGATCAGAGAAATAGAGCTTTTCGATCCGACCACCCAGATTCAAAATTGCCTCCCTCAGAATGAGCAAAGCCACGGTGCCGTCCAGATCAGAATCGGCGTACAGAACGATGCGCTCTTTGGCCCCGATCGCTTTGACGAGGCGCCGGGCGAGCTTTTCCAGATTCTTAATTTTACTCATATTCATCCCAGGGCCTCAATGCCCGGCAACTTCTCACCGGCTAAAAACAAGAGTAAAGCGTCGCCGCCGGTCGAAAGATGATTAAATTTTCCGGCGAGGCCGCGCTGCCGCAAAAACCAACTCGTCTCTCCCCCGCCGGCCACCGAAAAGGCCCGGCTTTGAATGATGGCTCGAGCGACTTCTTGGGAACCACGGGAATACTTTTTTTTCTCGATCCAGCCCAAAGGGCCAGACCAGAAAATCGTCTTGGCCTTTGCGATCTTCTTCCGGAAACTTTTCAAGGTCCGCTGACCGATGTCGTAGCCACGGACGGAATCAACCGGGCAAATGACCTGAGCCGGCGACGAGAGTTTCTTCTTTCTTCTCTCTAATTCATCGGCCACCAGATTGGCCAAAAGCACCCAGGCGCCTTGGCCCGCGTAGCGATTGATCAATCGTAATTTCGTTTCCAAACCCTTGGCTTGGCCGCCGAGAATGACGACCAAAGGCTTCCTGGGATTGTCCCGCAAACGAGTCAAAACCTGGATTTCTTGAGTCAATAAGAGCCCGGCCCCGCTCGGCAAGACCCGAGCCACCTTCAGAGAAGCGTGATCTCGGTGAGAAACAGCAAAAGCGTCGTTGAGGAAAACATCGCCCAGCTCGGCTAGTTTCTTAGTAAAACGAAGCGACCCCTTTTCTTCGGCGGCGTGAAAGCGCAGATTTTCCAGCAGGAGAACCTGGCCCGGCTTCATTTTTTTGACCAGATTCCGAACCTCCGGGCCGACGCAATCGGCCGCTTTTAAAACCGTCTGGCCCAAGTGTTTTTCCAGTCTCTTCTGAATCCGGTCAAGGCGCAGACGCTCGATCACCCGGCCGCCCGGATCATCCAGATGAGACATGAGAATGATCCGAGCCCGCCGACGAACAAGATAATTAATGGTCGGTAGGGTTTGACGAATTTTAAAATCATCTAAAATATCCCCTTCTGGGCTCAGGGGGACATTGAAATCACTTCTGACTAAAACTCTTTTGCCTCTGACGTTAAGGCCTCGAATCGTTTTCATGTTTTTCCTCGGCCAGCGCTTCTTTGATCGCCTCCTTGACTTTATCCATCTCGGGAGCGGCGCGAGGCCTTTCCTTTTTGGCCGAAAAAGAAACCGGCTCTTTGGTCAAGGCTTCGGCCAGAGAAAGAGGTGGCGAGCTCGCCGGCGGTCTTTCAATCGGAGTCTCGGCCGGTTTTTCTCTTTCCCGCTGCACCTTTTTCAAACAGGTTTTGCAGTAGACCGGGCGCTTGCCGTCCGGCTTAAAAACCACCTTGGTCCACTTCTTGCACGTCTCGCACTGAGCATCGTAGAGCGCCCCCTCGGCGGCGGTAACCGGCGGGAGTGCTTTGCCTTCGGACAAACCCGTCCAGCGGCTGATTTTGTCTTCCACGACGCTCCTCGCCACGCTGTATCTTTCCCGGGAAACATAGATGATTTTCTCCCGGCTGGACTTCTCCGGCTTTAAAATCGGTGGCAAGGTCTGGGCGGAAAATGGCCGTCCGGTCAATCCATCGATCATCAATTTTAAGTAAACGTTGTACTTACCCAGATTGACCAGGTCGGCGGCGGTAAAATCAGGCGAGAATTCCCTTTCCAGGAACTCGGCGTCTTCGGCGCCGATCCGAAAACAAACCAGTGTACCCATATTGCCAAAAACTGCGTCGCGGACTTCTTCGATCAGTTGGGTGATGTACTGGTGGCCCAAAATCAGATCCAGCCGATATTTCCGGGCTTCGGAGAGGATATTGGCAAAGGACTCGGTGGCAAAATTCTGGAACTCGTCGACGTAGAGGAAAAAGTCTTGTCTTTGTTCCTCGGGAATGTCGACGCGGGACATGGCCGCCAGCTGCAGCTTAGTGACGAGCAACGACCCCAGTAGCATGGAGTTGTCTTCGCCGATCCGGCCCTTGGAAACGTCCATGATCAGAATTTTATGACTATCCATGATTTCCCGCATGTCGATCTTGGAAGAAACCTGGCCGATGATGTTGCGGATCAGGGGGGCCGAGATGAACTGGCCGACTTTGTTTTGGATGGCGGCCGTGGCTTCCACCTCGTAGCGCTGGGTGTAGCGAGCGTATTCCTGCAACCAAAAAGCTCGGATGACCGGATCGGTCACTTTCTCCAGCACTTTCGCTCGGTACTCGGGATCCCCGAGCATGCGGTTGATGCCGAGGAGCGTCGAGCCCGGATACTCTAGAAGAGCCAAAATGGCATTATTCAAAATGTATTCCATGCGGGCCGACCAGACGTCGGGCCAGAGCTTTTTGAAAACGCCCATAAGACCCGAGGCGACCAGGTGGCGGTGTTCCACGTCCACCTTTTCCATGACGTTGAAAGAGATGGGAAAATCCAGGTCGGCGGGATTGAAAAAGACGACGTCGTTGACTCTCTCGGACGGCACGAAATCCAGCAAGGCCTGAGCCGTCTCGCCATGGGGATCGATGAAGCCAATCCCTCGCCCCGCCTGAATGTCCTGGATGGCCATGTTGGCCATGGCGTTGGTTTTGCCCATGCCGGTCTTGCCGATGAAATACATGTGCTTGCGCCGGTCGTCTAATTTGATGCCAAATTTCCTCCGCTCGTGGCGAAAAGTCGTTTCGGCAAAAAAGTTGATCTCTGATTCGTTCATATCTTTACGATCTTAGCCCACGGGCAATCCCGAGGGCGGCTCGCCCTTTTTGGCCTCCACTCTCTGCATCGTCGGCGCCTGAGCCTGCAGCCGGCCCGGGAAGTGGTAGAGCGAGGCGATCTCTTCGGCCGTCAGGACAAAACGGCGCCCGGATTTATCGGGATCAGTCACGCAGGGATTGGGATAACCGACCCAGATGCGATTGACGTAACTGCGGAAAAGCCGCCGCTTGCGCAGAAAGAGGCGCTGTTTCTTAAACCAGAACCAATCGTACCAATTTTGTTTGATCTTGGTGATGGAGTCGGGCGAAGGCACCAAACCCTGCATGTTGTCGGTGACGAAGTTGGTGAAATAGCTCATGACCAGCCTCTGGTTCGGCTTGAAGAGAACGTCACGCTTGGCCACGTAAATATATTTGATGTTGCAGAGGAAGCCGAGCTTGCTGATCTTTCTCTCCACGGCGCCGACCACTTCTTTTTCTCCCGGCGTCAGCTTCATTTCCACGGGGATAAAGTCTTTTTCCTCGGCCGGAGGCGGTCCAGAGACCTGACCCAAAATGAGAATCTCGGCCGCCTCCTGCAGCATGGGCTTGGATTTAGTTTCGGAGACGTTGCGCCGGGCCAGCTTATCGCGTAGTTTCTTGGCGGCATCTTTCCAGGGCAAATATTCGTCGAGCACCGGCAAGCAACGGATCTGAACCCAGAGCTGTTCGCCCGGTTTTAGTCTGGCCATACCTTCCAAGAGCGAAGCGATGGGGTCGATCCTCTTTTCTTCTTCCTCCTTGCCGGTCTCGAATTCGCTGTAGGTTCTGATGGGATAGCCCCAGTGCTTGAGATTTTTGTATTCTAGCCCCCAGAGATCCCAGTCGGCATTGGGAATGTCTTGGGGTACATTTTTGGTGTAGTCTTCAACTTCGGTAATCTCGGCCTGGGGATACTGAGAATAAATGTGAGTTTCAAAGATCGGCTGGAACCTTTTGGGCGTGCGCACGTAAAAGTGGGGCACGCCGTCCAGGCTGGCAATTTCCAGGGTGAAGCCGGTCGGGTCGTTGCCCTCCCACCATTTCTCGAACCAGTTGGGCAGGCCGTAGATCTGCCAGAAACCGGTGATGACCGTCTCCATGGCCTTGATCGGCTCCAAAACTTCCTCGGGAACCTTGATTTCCAGGAGCACGCGGGGATCGTTTTCCTTGGCGTCAAAAATCTCTTTGCGCCAATGGTACCAGAGAAAAAGCATGATCTTGCCCATCCAGAAACACTCCACAATTAAAAAAAGCCACCACCATTGTTCGAGAATGGCTCCAAAATAGGTTTTGGGCAAAGAGAAGAGCAAAGATAACGAAGGTTCGCTCGGCATTCTCCGAAAGGGATTTTACGTTATTTAAAGATCGTTTTCAGGCCTCGTGGATAGAATAGCGGCCGTCTTCTGACTTCAGAAAACACTTCTTGTTGCCCAGATTCAAAAGAATCGTGCTCTCCTTGACCAAGCGCTGAGACAACACCCTCTTTAAGACCTCGTCCTGGGACAGGGGTTGTTTGGCTTCTTGTAAAACCTTAGAGATAACCTCCTTGACCGTGCCCGGTTCGTAGCCCCACTCTCTCAAAGCGTAGACTCCTCGGCCGACGAGCACGAAGCGGGTATCTTTGATCAACTCGTTATGAACCGTCTGGAAATTCGTTCTCGTCGCCGGCGCCGCGCCGGCGGCCACGACGGAAAATTCCGCGGGCTTTTGCGGAGACAAAAACTCGTCGATTGAATTAGCCACCTCGGTAAAATGCAAAGGTTTTTTGATCTTTTTAAAAACCAAGAGAGCCAGGTCCCGCACGCCCCGGGGGTTGACCTCGGGCCAAGCTTTCAACCCGTATCGATCCTGGCCGGTTCGCAAAACCGTTTTCGAAACTTCGAGGACCGATTTCAAAAAGGCGGGGTTGCCCGGCGCCAGCGAAGCTAAATCCTTGACACTCAGAAGTTTTTTCTCTTTGGTCAGCTTTTTCTCGATGGCTTGGATCAATTTCTGAGCCGAGGATAATTTTTGGGCCTCGAGAGCCCAAAAAGCCTGGAGTTCCTTAGTTTCTCCGGAACGGAAAAAATTCCCGCCGAGAGTCAAAAGAAAATTGATCCCGGCGCGAGAATTGGCCTGATGATTGAAAAGAGGATCGGAAAAAAGAAGATCTTCTTTCTTCAATCCCCCGCTCTTCTGTAAATAGTTTCTTAAACTCGAAAAAGCCTTGGTCATTTCCGGAGTGATTGATTCCCTCCGGATCTTAACCAAGGTCGTCTCGACGATTTGGCGGACTCTTTCTCTGGTCAGCCCCAAGTCCTGTCCGATCGCTTCCAAAGTTTCCCCTTCTTTTGCGTTTAAGCCAAATCTTCGAAAAATGATCTCTTTTTGTCTAGAATTTAGGCCCTCAAAAAGAGCGGCTAAATCCTTTTGGTAATTCAAAGCCATATGTATTTTTGCATTATAGCGGGCGAAGCCCGATATATCAGGTATTTACCTGTTATGACACTATCTCGACCTCTTGTCAATGCCCTTGGGTCCCCTGATCCCCTGCCAGGTAACCAGGAGGGGGCTGGCGATGAAAATCGAAGAATAGGCTCCGGAAGTCACGCCGATGATCAAGGAAAGGGCAAAGGGCCGCAGGGTTTCGCCGCCGAAGAAATAGATGGCTAGGAGGGTGAAGAGCACGGTCAGGACCGTATTGATTGATCGTCCCAAAGTCTGGTTTAGACTCAAGTTGACGACTTCTTCGAAGCTCAAGGAGCTCTTTTTGAGAAGGTTCTCCCGGACCCGATCGAAAACGACGATCGTGTCGTGCACCGAAAAACCCAAGACCGTCAACAGGGCGGCGACGAAAGCGATGGTGATCTCCAGGTTGTAAAAATGACCCAGCAGGGCAAAGGCACCGATGGGGATCAGGACGTCGTGGAAGAGAGCAATCAGGGAAGCCAGGCCGTATTGGAAAGAATTAACCTGTCCAGAAACCCGACGAAAGGCCAGGGCAATATAGACGGTGATGGCGATCAGGGCCAGAAAAACGGCCCAGAGGGTCTTTCTCTCCAGTTCCTGGCCGATGGTCGGACCGATCGTTTCAAAGCTCATCTCTTGAGGATTATTCAATTCCCTCAAGACCTCTTGGTGAGCGGCTTCATCGATCTCCTTAAATCTCAGAAAAACGCCCCGCTCTCCGGTCGGCTGGACGACGATCTCGCCCAGATTCAATTTGGCCAATTTCTCCTGGATCTCCTGATTGGCGGGCCGGTTTTCAAACTGCAATTCCATCAAGCTTCCCCCGGTGAACTCGATGCCCATCTTTAGACCAAAACGGAAAACGGAAAAGAGGCTGGCCAAAATCAAAAGACCGGAGAAAAGATAATAGAATCGGCGATATTTAACAAAGTTAAACATTTTCACCACAACCATTTAGCTCGGGCTAAAAAAGTGTTCTCGACCAGCCGCAAGAAATTGCGGGTCAGGAAAATGGCGGAAAACAGACTCAAGACAATGCCGACCATCAGGGTCAGAGCAAAGCCTTTGACAAAACCCACGCCGAAACCGAAAAGGATCAGGGTCACGATGATGGAGTTGGCGTTGCTGTCCCGGATCGACGGCCAGGCTCTTTTGAAGCCGTCTTCCACGGCCAGAGACAGAGATTTGCCCTGCTTCAACTCCTCACGCATCCGGGCGAAGATCAAGATGTTGGCGTCGACGGCCATGCCGATGGAAAGAATGAACCCGGCGATGCCGGCCAGGGTCAGGGTCACGGGGATGATTTTAAAAAGGGAAAGAACCAGGGCAATGTAGATGGCCAAGGCCAGAGAAGCCAGCAAGCCGGGCAAACGGTAAAAAAGCAGCATGAAAACAAAAACCAGGCCAAAGCCAATGAGGCCGGCTTTCAGGGATTTCTCGAGAGAGGCTTGTCCCAGGCTGGGGCCGATGGTCTCCTGAGAGACTAATTTGATGGGCACGGGCAGGGCGCCGGCGTTGAGGTTGCGCGCCAGTTCCCGGCCGGCCTCCACGGTAAAGTCGCCGGTGATCTGAGCCTGGCCGCCCTTGATGGCTTCCTGGACCACGGGCCGCGACAGAAGAGCGTTGTCGATGTAGATGGCCAAGGGCTTACCCACGTTCTTGGTCGTCAGTTCTTCAAATAATTTGGCGCCTTCGTCGTTGAACTGGATCGAAACCACGGGCTTGTTGGTGGTCGGGGCAAAGGCCAGGTCTGCCTTCTTCAGGTAGCGTCCGGTCAGCTGAGTGGGCATAAAATAAGGATCTTCCAAAGCCAACTGCCAATCCGCCACCTGCTGGGCTTCTTCATAAGTCTTGCCTTCCAGTTCTTTTTGCTTGGCGAGAATCAAGTTCGTTTGTTCTTCGGGCCGGGGTTCTCGGAATTCAAGAAAGGGCGTCTGGCCGATCATCTTGATGGCTTCCTGGACGTCGTTGACGCCGGCCAATTCGACGATCAGTCGCTGGCTCTTTTCCTCGACCAGAACCTGCGGTTCCCGAACGCCAAAGAGATTGACTCTTCTTTCGATGACGTCCCGTAAACCGGCTAGGGCATTTTTCTGGTCGGCCACCGCGATATTGTTCAAATCGGCCTGATACAAAAGATGCGTGCCGCCCTGTAGGTCCAGGCCGAGCTTAAAGGGAATATCAATGAAATGCCGGATTTTGACCTTCTCGGCGACAATCTTCAGTTTGGGATTCTGTTCCCAGAGCTTAATTTGGGCATTCAAAAAATCAATCCCGCGGTTTAACGGAAAAGGAAAGGCTAAATTGCCGGCCAGGAAAGCCAGCAAAATAATGGCGGTTAAAATTAAAAAAGACTTTCTCTTGGTCATTTAATTATTCTAGATGGATTTTACCTTTCCGTCAATCATCATTCTTCCCAGGGAATCACTTTTAGGTTCGGCCAGATTCTTATCCACCTCTCCACCTTGTCCCGATAGATCTTTTCGGTAATCTGCGCCTTGTTGGCGCGAACGACCATTCCCAGCAAATCGTCCAAGCCAAAGGGGGCGTAAACCCGCAGCTCTCCGTTCTTCTCCTTCCTCACCCCGACCGAGGTGGCTGTGGTCGGCCAGGCGCCGATGGCTTCTTCGACCGATTTGGACTGCTCGATGGGCCGGCCAAAGTGCTTTTCGTACCAAAGGTAAACCCGGGCCTGATTCCGGATCTCCACCGGCACAGAAATGTCTTTAAATAATTCTTTGCCTTTCTGGATAAAAAGATCTTCCCCTTCATACGAAGTGTCGCCGGCGTCGTAGTAAACCAGGTCGTAATCCTTGATGCCGTTTTCCGGATCAAAACCGTGCCAAACGTTCCAGGCCGTCTGGACGATGCCGCCGGCGCCCAGATACCAATTCGGCATTTTCAAGCGACCGGCTTGATTTAAAATCGCTTGCACGCTCGGGTTCTTTTCTAGGATTTGCAGCAATTGCTCAGTTTTTGTCATCTCGTTTTCTTATTTCCCGTGACAGTGTTTGTCCTTCGACTTCGCTCAGGATTGCGCGTTGTCATATACCATGACAACGCTTATATTTTTTCCCGCTGCCGCAGGGACAGGGGTCGTTCCGGCCCACCTTGGGCCCGGTTCTCTGGGCCACGACATTTTCTCTCTTGGCCGTTTGATTATTGGGCTTGATCCCGTCGAGGACCCGCGCCACCTCGGTTTCGATCGTCGTCAAAAGCCCCTGGAACATTTTATGGCCCTCGTTTTTGAACTCAATCAAAGGGTCCTGCTGGCCGTAAGCCCGCAGGCGAACGGCGTCCTGCAAAGATTCGAGATTTTCCAAATGCTCAACCCAAAAACTATCCAGAACCCGCAGGAAGACAACCTTTTCCACCTGGCGCAGGTTCTCGGCGCCGATCTCTTTTTCTTTCTTCTCGTATTCCTCGACTGAATACCCATATTTCCCGAGAAGTTCTAAAACCTGAGTTTTGGAGTCCGGATCTTGAGCTCTTTCCAATATCTCTCTTCTCTTCCGATAAATCGTCTCGCGGTGTTTGTTGATGACGTTGTCATATTCCAAGAGATGCGACCGGGCGTCGAGGTTAAAGCCTTCGATCTTTTGCTGGGCATCGGCGATGGTCCGGGAGACCATGGCCGCCTCAATGGGTTGGTCATCGGGAATTTTCAGCATCTCCATCAATTTTTGAACGGTTTCGCCGCCAAAGACGCGCAAGAGATCGTCTTCCAGACAGAGGAAGAACTGCGAAGAACCCGGGTCTCCTTGCCGGCCCGCTCTCCCGCGCAGCTGGTCATCGATGCGCCTCGCTTCATGTCTTTCGGTGCCAATGATGTGCAGGCCGCCTAATTCCCGGACCTTCTGCGCTTCTTCGGAAGCGGAGGGATTTCCTCCCAGGACGATGTCCACACCCCTCCCGGCCATATTGGTGGCGATGGTCACGGCTTGGAACCGGCCGGCCTGAGCGATAATCTGTCCTTCTTGTTCGTGATGTTTGGCGTTCAAAATTTGATGCGGCACGCCTTCTCTTTCTAAGAGCTTCCCTAAAAACTCATTCTTCTCCACCGATCTCGTGCCGACGAGAACGGGCTGCCCTTTCTCGTATTTCTCTTTGATCTCTTGAACCAACGCCTGGAACTTCCCCTTTTCCGACTTGTAGACGCGATCGGACAAATCCTGGCGGACCAGAGGCTGATTGGGCGGCACCCGGGCCACCTCGAGGTTGTAGACTTTGGCAAATTCTTCGGCCGAAGTCGCGGCCGTGCCGGTCATGCCCGCCAGCTTCCGATACAACCTGAAATAATTCTGAAAAGTCACCGTGGCCAAGGTCAAGGATTCGGGCTGCACCCGAACTCCTTCTTTGGCTTCAATCGCCTGGTGCAATCCTCCCGACCAACGCCGCCCGGGCAGAAAGCGACCGGTAAACTCGTCGACGATGACCACCTCTCCGTTTTTAACAACGTAATCCCGATCTTTTTTAAAAAGAGTTTCCCCCCTCAAAGCCTGTTCCAGATGGTGAATGTATTTTATCCCCCATTCCTGGTAAATATCCTGCAGGCCCAGGAGTTTTTCCACTTTATTGATGCCGTCTTCGGTCAGGGTGACGGCCCTCAGTTTTTCATCGATTTCGTAATCTTCCTTTTCTTTTAAGTGCGGAATGATCCGGGCAAACTCCTGATACATTTTGGAAGGTTCGGCTTCGGGAGCGGAAATGATCAGGGGGGTCCGGGCTTCGTCGATCAAGATCGAGTCGACTTCATCGACGATGGCAAAATTAAAGTCTCGCTGAGACTTGTCCTTTAGGTCATAGACCATGTTGTCCCGCAGATAGTCGAAACCAAACTCGTTGTTGGTGCCGTAGGTAATGTCTGCGCCGTAGGCTTCTTTTTTCGCACCGGGCCGCAGGTAAGATTCGACCACTTTGAATCCGCCCACGCGGTCGCGTTCCTGGTCCGCTTCGTCTCTCCGGTAGGTCGGATCATAGAGATAGGCTTGCTCCGGCGTAACGCAGCCGCAGCTCAACCCCAGAGCATCATAGATCTGCCCCATCCAAACCGTGTCTCTCCTGGCCAGATAGTCATTGACCGTCACCAAATGGCAACCTCGACCTTCCAATGCGTTCAAATAGAGAGGCAGGGTGGCCACCAGGGTTTTGCCCTCGCCGGTGAGCATCTGAGCAATCTTGCCCTGGTGCAGGACCAGGCCGCCCATCAGCTGAACGTCGAAGTGCCGCTGCCCCAAAGTTCTTTTTGAGGCCTCTCTGACCAAGGCAAAAGCCTCGGGCAAGATTTGATCCAGAGTTTCACCGCCAGCCAGTCTCTGCCTGAATTCCTGAGTTTTTTCTTTTAGTTTCTCGCCCGAAAAGCCCTCGTAGTCTTTTTCCCGCGAGTTGATCTGCTCGACGATTTGCCTCAATTCTTTGAGATATTTTTCGTTGGGATCGCCGAAAACCTTATCGAGAATATTCATAGGTCTCTCTCTAAATTATCTCAAAAACGGGGTTCTGTCCATAACGAGTAGGATACATCGGGCGGCGCAGACCGCCCGCTACGAAAAGTAAAAGAGTCAGCCGTTAAGCTGACTCTCTCACGCAAGCAAAGTACATTGTTTCTGCGTCATAGACTGGCGGCTCCACCAGAGCCGTGACGCGGAAGCCGGCGCGCAAATGCATTTGTAACGATTCTTCATTGATCGTCCAATGCTTTTTGCCCCGACTTCGCCGACCGGCTTCGATGAAACAGATTACGGTTTTATCCGCCACCGCCTCCAGGGCGTGGCGAAGCAATCGTTTCGCGTAGCCGCCGGTCCGAAACTCCGGCAGGAAGGCGATCCCGTGATGATAGACCACCCTCCGCGGGAACGGCTGCAAGGCGTTCCCGAAAAGCCGATTACGGTTCGCGCTGACAATGTCCAGCGGCGAATCTGGACTGGCGATCAAGCCCGCACCGAGCTCTTCCAGAGACAGCAGCTCAATCATGCCGGCCGGTTCTCCGCCAACGTAAAGCAAGAAAACCCATCCGTTTCTCGCCAGGAAGCGGATAACGCGAGGATCCTTTTCGGGGGGATCATCCCCGGTGAATCCATCTTTTTCTATGCGGAGCACTTGTTTGATTTGTGTCCCGTTGTGCGGATCCACTCGCACAATCTTGATAGCTTTCACGGCGCACCTCCTCTTTTCGTTATCCTTAAATCATTTTTGTCCATATTTGTAAAGGGGTAACCAAAAACGTTCCCCCGCGGAGCGCACGGTAAATCAGCCGAAGCTCGCCTGTCTCGTGTCTAATGGTTTCGTAAAAAATCAGATCAAAAAGATTCTTTCGGTTTGAAAAAAGCAAAAGAGCCAGGTAAACCTGGCCCCTTTGGGTTAAAATGAGAGATGAAATAGATCCAGCGTGGTGGCACCGATGTCGATCGTCGATTGCTGGCACAATCCACGACCCGCGAGAATCTGAGGAATGACCCTCTCGTAGAAGCCGCGGGCTTCAGCGGTCTCGATCCAGAGACCACCGACCCCCAGTCCCTCTTTGAGCAATTCCTCTCTGGCCAGGCGCAGCGCCTTTTTGAAGAGCTTGGCGCCCAGTCCACGGTGTTGATTCTCCGGGGCGATGAAGATCCCGTCGAGACTGAGAATTGTGATGGGCAAGCCGCCGCGCCGACGGGGCTTGAGGCAATCATGAACCCAGAAAGTGGCTCGACCAATGATCTGGTCTTCGTCCGCCAGGACCCACTGGGTCATAAAAGGCCATTCGCCCTCGGACCACAACTTCATCTGTCGCCTGGTCAGGAACGGATAGAGCAGTTGCCTCTCCGCTTCCCGACAAAACCTTTCTTCGTCATCCCTCATTTCTCTCACTGTGGCTTTCATCGCGACCTCCTCTGTTCTGTCGATTCGGTTGTCGAACGTACGATCCTATATTATAACAAAAATAGCCGAAAAGTCAATATTTGGTAAAAACTTTTTTGTCTCTGCGGACAGCCGACAGAGATCATCCTTTCAAGGAATTATACAGCTCGGCCGGGGTTTTTGCCCGGGAAAGAATTTCCAGCGGGCAGGGGCCGGTTTTATCTTTATTCAAAACGTTCTTGATCGTTTGACTGAAAGAGAATTTGATTTTGAATTGGCGCAAGGTCCGGCTTGCCGATTCGCTCCCTCTGAGCCCATAAACTTCTTTGGCTCCCAAATAGACGAAAAGCAAAGCGGCGGCTCGGCCGACAACTTCGTCAAAAACGACCAGATCTCGGTGGCGTCGGCCGCGCTTTTTGACGAAAGCCAACAGACCGCCGACGCCGTCTTTTTTAGACCGGAAAACGATTTTCCCCCGCTCCCTGATCTCTAAAGCAAAATCGCTGCGGGCGAATTTCTCAAATTTACTCTGCATTATCCTCTTCCGGAATAAATTCTCGGGTCAAGCGAATGATCAAGGGAATCAGGGCGATCTGTAAAACGATGCCGGGTAGGCTGAGGCTGATGAATTGCAGGGCATTCAGGCCCGGAACGAAAAGAGAGATGAATAAAACTCTCGCCAGCCTCCCTAAGACCATGGCCGAAAACAACGAGACCCAGACGTTCAGATTTTTCTCCCTCGACAAACCGATGACGACTCCGTAGACCGCCAGCTCCAAAATGACCTGGGGTAATAAGGCCGCGACCGGCATCTGCGTCAGAAGATAGCTCGACAGAGGACTCAGGACTCCCACCATCAATCCCGCTCTCCAGCCGAAGAGAAATCCGGCGGTCAAAACGAAGATGTGCATCGGCAAAAAGATCTGCCCCGCCAGATGAAACTGGTGCGTCAGCCAGGGGGTGAAAACGGCCAACCCCGTAAAGACGAAGGAGAAAATGTAGTATTTCGCTTCGCCGAAGGTTAAAACTCGAGGCAGAGGTTTTGTTTGGATAAGCATGGTTTTAAATGAGACAATTTATTATTTTATAAGCGAGTTTAGCGGCCAGAAAGTCGGGCGCGATCAAGCCCGGAATGGGAGACAGCTCCACCAAATCAGCGCCGATGATCTGTCTCTTTTGGGAAAGACGGTGCAAAAACTCAATCGTTTCGTACCAGCCCAGGCCCCCCGGCTCGGGCGTGCCGGTCGAGGGCATAATTGAAGGATCGAGGGCGTCGATGTCCAGGGTCAGATAGACATTCTTTTTGAGGGAAGAAATGATTTCTTCTGTCGGCAAGCCCGGCGCAAAAAAGATGTTCTGGATTTTCTTTTTGCTGATGTAGTCGGCTTCCTCCTGGCAGAGGCTGCGGATGCCCGCCTGCACCAAGGCCGGATTAACTTCCCGAACGCGGCGCATGACGCAAGCGTGGTGATATTTGGTGCCCTCGAAAACGTCTCTCAGATCGGTGTGAGCGTCTAATTGCAGGACCGAAAAGTCTGCCCGGGCCTTTTGGAAGGCCCGAACCGCTCCCAGAGTGATGGAATGCTCTCCGCCTAACATCAAAGGCTTCTTTTTGGCGGCGATCAGCTGAGAGACAACCTTCTCGATTCTCTGAACCGTTTCGCCGGGAGAATTTTTAGAGGGCTCCAACTCGGGCAGGGTGAAAACATCCGTGTCTTTCAGGGACCGCTTAGAGTCCGCGTCGTAGACTTCCATGTGGCGCGAAGCTTCGATGATGGCCCGTGGACCCTCCTTGGTGCCGGGCTTGTAATAAGTCGTGGCGTCGTAGGGTACGGGAAAAATCACCACCTTGGCCTTGCGGTAATCCTGTTCAGCCATGCCACCGAAATTCAAGGGCTCGAGCTGCGGATAATCGGGCGGCTTATTTTTGGTGCTTGTGTTTTTCATAGAGAGCGTCGGCCGTCCAGGTGACCGCCTTGTTTTTGACCTCTTTTTCTAAGTTATAGACCAGCTTAGCGAGTTTTTTGTAGAGCTCTTTTCTTTTTCTGGGCCGGGCGTTTTCAAAAGCGTAGCTGAAAAGAATCGGCGAAGCGATGGTGGTGTCGCTGTAGACGACGACCGTGTTTTTCAATTCATCGGGGTTGATTTTGCCCCAGGAAACCGCTTCCTGCGGTGTCGCCCCACTATTATGAATCAAGATCCAATCAGAGAAGAAGTTGTGGTATGGATAACACATAAAATCATAAACTTCTTCCCCATGAAGACAACCCGTGATCTGTTTTCTGCTTTTATAAACGATAATTTCTTTTATGGGCAGAAATTCTGGGCAGTCAGCAAGCTCGTTTCCAGTGGTTTTTGCCGATATGGCTACTAATTTTTGATTCCATTCTTCTCTATATTTCGGGAAATTTGCTTTACCGTGACATGATACGCAAAGGCTTACAAGATTTTTCAGCGAATTATTTTTTTTGTCAAAATCCATATGATGAACGTGGAGGTGCTGGTTGTGTTTTTCGTAACTTTCCTTTTCGGTTATGCCACACAATTTACAACTGGAATTATCGCGCTCCAAAACCACACTCCTTATCATAAAAAACTCTTCAGCGTATGGTTCCCAAGAAATGCCTCCAGCCCAAGCTGGATTTTTATCACCCTTCATTATTTCACGGTATTTACTCTTCAACGCCTCAGCTCTTTTTTTACCTATTAACTCTTCCCAGGTTTTACCGGTCCTAAGGGCAGAAAGATATTGTTTTACTGACTCAGAGTGTGTCCTGCCGAAAAATGGATTTTGTGCCCCGATTTTACCAAAAAAAGGATTTTTCTCTCCTGGTTCAAAACAATAATTGCGAAGATGGAGCGGAATTTTATTCGCTCTGTCGAATGCGATTTTGTCGTATTGCGTGATCTTTAGAATTTTATCATTCTTGGCCAAATCCTTTGCTTTCACCCATCCCCTATCCGTAAATATTAAATGGTCCTCTGTAACTGTTAATTTTACCTTGTGCCCTGATTTTTTTCCCGTGGTCACTCCACAGTCACCGCATTGCACGCGCGAATCCTCCGCCTTAATAATATAAAGTCTTTCTCCCTCATTAATCTTTCTCTTGAAAATCTTCTTTACCTCCGTAGTTACTACATTATTTTTGTCATCGATCGTCAGAATTTTATCGCCAACTTTCACATCTTTAGCCTTTTTTATCTTATCACCAGCTAAAATGATATTCGAAAACCCGCTGAAACAAAGCCCGCCCCACTGGGGAGAATCCATCGTGATTTGGATGAAGTAGTCGTGGCCGCCTTTTTCAATACCCAGGCATTCCCATAAATAAGGCTGGGTCTGCAAATAAAAATTCTTGGGCGAACCTCCGCCCAAAAGAATCACCCCGTTTTCTTTGGCGCCCAAAACAATGGCCGCCGTTTCGACGACGTCCCAATTAGGATTGATGTGAAGATTGATAGACCCTTTCCTAGAAAATTCTTTGTTGCGGGCCTTGTTAAAATTCGCCAAATCCATGCCGTAGGTGGAATCCCCCGGAGAAGAGGTGTAAACCGGAACATTAAATTTCGCCGCCTGGGCGAGAATGGAGATTTCCGGATGGGGAGCGTCCCGAAGCAGCTTCTGGCCTAGATAATGATGGAATTCACTCGTGGTGATGACGCCGCGCGGCGCTCCTTTTTCCAAAAGCACTTTTTGCGTCCACTTATCGGTGTTTAAAAGGGTGTCGGTGGTTAAAAAAATGTCATAAATTCTGATGACGCCGTGGTTCCAGAGAACGGTGTCGTCGGTCTGCCAAGTGCCTTTGTGTAAAGGGTAATTCAGAGCAAAATGGGTGTCGTGGTAGAGATTGGCTCCGGTGGAAACGATAAAATCGATAAAACCGTGTTCCATCATGGAAACGATCATTCCGGAAATGCCGGCCGGAGTCAGAGCGCCGGCCAGGGTGATGCCGATGGTCACTTCCCTTTTGGGGTCGAGCATTTTTTCCGCCAAAAGCCGACAAGACTCCTGAAGCCGGGCGGCGTTGTAGGCCTGAAAATGATTATTGACCAGTTCGGTGACGCTGTTTTTTTTCTTGAGCTTCCGGGGAACAATTCTCTTCCCCAAAAGAAACTTTTCTTTTCCCGGTTCTTTTTCCATATGAAAATTAAATGTTTTTATTTAAAACTGCGGTGAGAAATCCCAACCGCAGTTATCATAGCCCAATGATGAAAATTCGCAAGGCGCTAGGCCTCTCTGACGACGCTGGTCGCCGGGGCTTTCCGATTGGCGACGCCGGCGAAAGCGATGTTGGCCGAGGAAATCTTGCGCGCCGCGGGATAGGAAACCTGGAAAAAAGTCAGTTTCTTTTCGTCCGCTTTTAGTTTTTTCAAAAGATATTTTTTCACCTCTTCCGGATTGAAAGGTTTGCAAGAGAAGATGTCCACGCAAACTTCGCCCGGGCCGGAAAAAGTGTGAATGGAGATGTGGGAAAAATCAATGATGCAAAAACCGGAAATGCCCGGATTGTAATCCATGCCCTGAACCACCAAGGGACCGCCGATGATTCTCATTTTGCAAATCTTGGAAACGTCCCGGAGCAAAGAACCCACCAATTTCTTGCTGTTCAGATTTTTGGGCGCCAGGCCCCAAGCGTCAAAAATGTAATGAAATCTTTGGGTGATCATCTTGCGAAAACAATCCCGCAAGAAATGTTGCGGGATTGTTAAGTGCTATTTCTTTTTCTTCTTGGCTTTCTTCTTGGCCATTTCTTTTTGGTCCCGATTCTCTACCGATGATTCCTGGGACAGAGAATCAGAATTTTTCTGCGCAAATAGTCGACAACTATTTGTTTTTTTAAAGATCCTTGAAAAATTTTCAGGGAATTTTTTTGATTAATTCATTATTTCACTTCGAGAGATGCTGTCAAGGTGTGGAAAACTAAAAAAGTTTTTTTCTCGGCGGCAAAATTAAAATTTCCTCGCGCAGCGCCAAGCCAAACTTTTTTTTCACTTTTCCTTTGATGATTTTGATCAGTTTTCGGACGTCGCCGGACTTCCCCGAGCCCAGATTGACGATAAAATTGGCGTGTTTCTCCGAAACTTGCACGCCACCGACAGTTTTACCCTTGAGACGGCACTGATCGATGAACCAGCCGGCCGATGGAGTGGGCGCGCCGACTTTTTTAGCTTGGGCCGGAGAAAAGTTTTTAAAAACGGATCCGGGGCAATTGGTTTGCGGCTGGACTTTCAGTTTTCTTCTGAACCACTCTCGGTAGACGAACTTGGCTTTTCCCAAATCGCCGCGGGAAAACAGCAGGCTGGTTTTCAAAACGATAGCTTTTTCTTTCTGGATCTGGCTGAAGTCGTAGGCAAAATTAGTTTCTTCTTTTTTAATTTTCCGGAGATGGTTGCGAACGTCCAAGACCGTGACGTCTTTGATGTAGTCGGATAAAAGCTTGGTCCCGCCGTGAATGTTGTAGATGACTCCGCCGCCGATTGATCCCGGGATGCCGGCGAACCACTGCAGGCCGCAGAGGCCATTCTCCAGCAGCCATTGAATTAAATGCTGCAGGGACGTGCCCGAGTGAACTTCGATTTCGGTGTCGAAAGGCTCTTGGGCATAGTCCAGATCGGCGAACTGCAAATATTTTTGCGGATGGGCGGGCGCATAATGAGCGCTCCCCTCTCTTTCTTTTTTGCTTCCGGACTTGAGTCGGCGCACGAGCTTCATGCCCGTGACATTGTTGCGGATAATCAAGCCGCGAAAACCTTCGTCGGCAAAGAGGACATTCGACCCCTTGCCTAAAATAAAAAAGGGAACTTCCAGTTCCCGGGAAACTTTCACCGCTTTCAAGAAATCCTCCTCTTTGTCGGCCGGATAAAAAAAATCGGCCGGTCCCCCGATCCGGAAAGTGGCGTAATCCTTGAGCAAAACTTTTTCTCTCAACCCGGGCAGGAATTTTTTCAGCTTCTCGTTCAGCGACATTAGTTGATGGGTTGGGAGCGTTTAACTCCAATTCTTTGGAATTAGTGAGTGCTGCCTCCCAACCCAATTATATTCTAGCAGATTACGATTGGGTTAAAAAGCAAAACGCGTCGCTCGAGGGACGCGTTGTGCCGAATTGAAGTCTTTCTACACTCACTGGCTTGAGTATAGCAAACCTATTTGGAAATGTCAAGGTTGGCGGCGGCTCTCGTCTTGGGGCCGAAATAGCCGGTTGGAACGATGCCTTTTTGGGCCTGATAGCGCTTGACCGCCTGGACCGTCAGGGATAGATAGCTGCCGGTGACCAGTTTCTCCGGATAAATCCCCTCGCCCCTGGATTTCAGGAATTCCTGCAGGCAGCGGACTTCCGGAGAGCCGGTCAGGCCGTAATAAAGGTTGAGAGGAAACGACGAGCAGGAAAAGGAAGGGGTCGGTTTTAGACCCGACAGCAATTGCTGCAGTCGGGCGATTTCCTGCTTCAGCTCGGCGATCTTGTTTAAGAGGGCCTCGATCTCGGCCGGGTTCTCCGAGGGCGTCCCGACATTTTCACCGGCCGAAGCCGTCCAGGAAAACTGAACTGTCGGCTCCAGCGAAGAAAAATTGCTGCTCTTCCCCCGCAGAGAAGGGATGATGATCAAGGTAAAATAGTTTTTATCGAAATCTTTGACTGTCAGGCGGCCGCGGGAAAGGCCGTCGAGGCTCATGAAGTCAACGTTGGTTTTGCCGTCTTTGCCTTCCAAGAGATAGGGTATTTTGAAAGACGCGGTCGCGCTGTTGCCGTTGAATTCCAGCGTCAGGTTCCCCTTGGCGCCGAAGAACTTGTACCAGTTGCCCGACCACTCTTTGGTCGTGTTGACCACCGACAGGCTCGTCTGAGTCACCGGCGGCAGAAAGTTGGCCTGGGGCACGATGCGGAAGCTGCGCAGACTTTCGTTCAGATAACAATAACGGACGTCGAGATTGCAGTCGTTGACGAAGCTGGCCACGGTCCAGTTGGTGAAAATCTCGGAAAAAGATTCGGTAAAACCGAGCTTTTTCAGGACTTCGTTGAGGCTGTCGATGCCGGTTTTCGAAGAGAACATCGATTCTTTCAGAACATCAACGCCGTAATGGTCAACCAGGTACTGGATGAAAAGATTGGTTACGCCGTAGTCGGCCGACTGGTTTTTCCACTCGGTCAGAGAATCGTAGGGTTTATCGAGGAAATTCCTCACCCGCCTCTCCAGGTTCGAGCCCTCGTAGGGCGAATCGTAACCCAGGAGAGTCGCGGCGTATTCGGAGCGGGCCTCGTTGAGCCAGACGTCCTCGGTCACTCCCTTCAATCTCTCTTTCTGGTTGAAACTGATGAGGTGCTGGAACTCGTGTGCCAGAAAGGCTCTCAATAAAGGGCTGGTGGCCTGGTTGGCGTTGAGGTAGAGCATTTCCCTCTCGTTGGACTTGGGGATCTGCGCCTTGGTATATTCGTCGGCCGAATTGAAATAGCCGCCCGACGCTTCTTTCATCGGATGGAAGAGAATGGTGATGCGCGTGTCCTTGTCGATGCCCGGGTTCCAGACGTCGCCGAAGGCCTGGGTCAAAACCGGATAGATCTTGCCGTCGAACTCCTCGCCCAGATTATTCAAAGAGTTGGTCACCTGAATCTGCTGCTCGCTTCTCAGCTGCGACCACCAAGCATTGTCGAAATAGAAATAGGCTTGATTGGTCGTCTTTTTCAAGCTGGCGGTCAATTGGTCCCTCTGGGTCAGGTCGAAAGTCGATTCCACGTTGAAGATCTGGCTGTCGCCAATGGAAAAGGCCGCGGCCGAAGAAGGAATTAAGGTGATCGATAAGAAGAAAATTGAAACAAAAAATCGTTTCATCGCGGAAAAGAATATCAATTTAATTCTATCAGACTCCCGCGGCGAAGTCTATTTTGATCAGAATCAAACGACGAAGTCTATTTTTGGCTCACTCTGTATTAAAACGAAAACGCCCCGAAAACGAGGCGTTTCGTTGAATGCTTTCGAGCCCGTGAGAAAACTAAGCTTTGTCTACAAGCCGAGGTCCGTGTTCATGGCCTGCCGGGTCTGGGGCCCAAAGCGGCCGTTGACCGGAGTAATGCCTTTGGCTTGCTGATAGGCTTTGACGGCTTGAACGGTCTTGGACAGGTAATTTCCCGTGTCCAAACCCGTGCCCAGGTAGCCCCGGCTGACCAAAAGTCCCTGCAGCTTTTTGACCTGAGGATCTTCTAACAGACCGTAATGAAGATCTTGGACAAAAGCCGCGATCGAACCGGCTCCACCCCGGAGTTTGGTCAATTCGGCTTGCAAATAGGCGATGTTCTGGACGATGGCGGTGATGGCGGCCTGAATCTCGGACCGGGTCGGATTGGCCGAAAGCGTCGGAATCGACACTAAGCCCGTGGGCGTTGTCGGAGAAGGACTGGCCGAAGGACTGGGTGAGGCGGAGGGACTGGGCGAAGGCGACGGACTCGGTGAAGGGCTCGGGGACGGAGTCGGCCAGAAGGAAATGCCGCCGCCACCCCCGCCACCGACGTAGGCCAAGACTCCCGAGCTAGCCGTGGACAGATTGGATTCAATGCCGCCGGTGTCGGCCGCCGTTACCTTGTAGTAGTAGGTCGTGCCCGAGCTGACCGAGTTGTCGGCATAACTCGTTGAGGTCACGTCCGTCGCGTTGATCTGAACGTAGGTGCCCGAGGCCGCAGTCGAACGATAGACTTCATAGCCCAAGAGGTCGGTCAGACTGCTCGCGTCGGTATTGGTTGTCGGCGCCGTCCAAGAAATTGTATTCGTGCCCGAAGTGGCGGTCCCGCTGGCGCTGGTGGGTGCCGAGGGAGCTAAACCATCCGGATTCTGATTGGTCGGCGAATAGACGGTCAGGTGGTCGGAGACGCCGGCATAGACCACCGCCGCCACATTGGCCAGAGTGTTGGTCGGAATGACCGGCTGGTCGCCGCTGTCCAAATAGGTGATATTGGTCAGGACCGGTTCCCAGTTGGAAGCCGAGTTGTCAAAATACGACATGGTGACGTTTTCCGCTTCGGCAAAAGTATCGATGCCCTCGGCGACCAGTTCCGCTTTGGTGTATTTCTTTTCGATGGTCACATCGGAAGAAAAGCTCGACTTGGGCACCATCGAAGAACCGGAGGGTTCATAGGCCGAGAGCTGGACGGCTTCCCCGCCGATAGTTTTAGCCGTGGGTGAAGAAGTGACGTTGGCAACTTCATAATCCTCCATCTGATAGGTTGCTTGAGAGGAAGCAATGGCATTCTGCGGCGCGATTAATTCCAGTCCCGCCGACGAATGTTCGAAGGTGGCGCCGGCCGAAGGATTTAAATCAGAATTATTGACCGTGGCCAATCCGGTTTTCTGGGTCGCCAGGGTCACGTCGATCCCGGGTACGCTCGCGGTCACCGAAACGACGATATCCTGGCTGGAAGCATTTTGATACTCTTTTTCCTGATAGCCATCCGAAGCGGCCGAGACTTTCCAGTTGCCGGCGGTCACGGGTAGGCTGTAATTTCCCTGGGCATCGGTCTCGGTCGAAGTGAATCCTCCGCCCAGCTCTTTGCCGAAAACCTTAGCGCCCTCCACGCCCGCGGAGCCGACTTTTATCTGGCCGGAAATTGTCAAACTGGCCTTGTTGGCGTCCAAATTCTGGGTTTCCGTGCCATCCACGACCACGGACAAGCCCGTGTCGACGTAGCCGCCCTTGTCGATCTGGAAAAGGTAAGGCGTGCCCGCTCCCGAAGCCGGCAGATTGACCGAATAGTTTCCCGACGAATCAGTTTTGACCGCCAGGGCCACGTCGTTCGACCCGGCCTTTTTGATATTGACGACCGTATCGGTCAAGGGATTGCCGGAATTATCCAGAGCCTGGCCCGAAACCTGGTAAAGCGTCGGTACGGTGACATTAATCGTCTCGTTACCGTCCACCACCACCTTATACATGTCAATGGCGCTATCGGAGTTGACATCCGAACCGGTCACCGTCGTGCTGCCGCCGCCAGCCAGGGTCAAAGTTTGATCGGCTACGCCGGGAATGGCCAGCTCCAGGGCGTATTCGTAGCCCGTGCCGGCCGGAACCGGCAGAGTCAGCGAAGAAACGTTCTCTCGGCTCGTTTCGTTGCTGACGTCTTTGGCGCCGAGTTTATCCATCTGGACATAGACTTCGCTCAAGGTTACCGGCGCTCCCAAAGAATCAATAAAGTTGACGGTTACGGTCCGGGTGTCGGAGACGGGTAAATCCGCTTCGCCCGTCAAATTGATGTTGCCCGAAACCACGACGGTCTGCGGCGGAATCTTGCCGATGTCGGGCGACCAGGCCGTCACCGTGTAAGTACCGTCGGGCACGAGGATGGTGTATTGGCCGGTCTGATCGCTCAGGGAACCGTTGTGATAACCCGTCCGGTCAAAGTCCACGTGAACATTGGCTAAGAGAGTGTCGCCACCGGTATAAGTTCCGCTGCTGTCCACGTCTTTATAGACCCGGTCTTTGACGGTCCTAAAGGTCGTGCCCGTGGCCGGAGCAAAATCAATGTTGGCCTGGGAAGCCGTACTAATCATCACGCTCTGTTCGGTTAAGTTGCCGTACTGAGGCAGGAAAGCCCCGACGGCCCAAGTTCCGGCCTGAACGTAGAGAATGTATTTACCCATCGAATCGGTTTTGCCGCCGACGTTGCCGGGCGCATCGGTTCGGCGGGCATAGACCGAAGCATCCTTGATGACGTTGGTGCCGTCGGTCACTTTGCCCGAAATCGTGTACATCGATTCGGGATTCTGGATTTTGATGATGAGATCGGTAGTGGCCGTGCCGTTGGCGTAGATCGTCGTGACCGAGCTGACGGTTTTCACCTCCACGGGAATTTCTTGGGAGGGCATCATGCCCGGAACAAAAGCGCCGACCTGATAACTGCCGTCCATTACCTTCAGAGTGAAAGAGCCATCGGCGCCCGATTGGGCGTGAGATCCCATTCCGCCCAGGGGAGAAAAGGCAAAGACTTCGGCATTCTGGATGCCCGTGCTTCCGGCTGGGTTATAGACGTGGCCGTTGATGGTTTTATTGGCCGTCGCCACGCCGAGAGTGATTTTGCCGTCGGTTGAGGAAGTGTCGAGAGTGGCGGCGCCGTCATGGTCTTTCCAGGTCCAGCCGGGCCCCGTGCCCGAAACGTTAACTTCAACGGGCCGCGGGGGCATCCAACTGGGCATGGGCGGAGGCCCGGATTGCTGCGGCCCCCTAGGCATGGCCGGGCCCATTCCGACCATCCAAGTACCGGTGGAAGGCAAGTAAAGAGTTTGGATTGAAGGCGAGGCGTTGGTAAAGGTTCCATTGAGGGCGATGGTTTTAACGGCGAAGTTGCCCGGGCCGCCGGCAAAAATGTCCACGCTCTCATTGGTAAAGGTGCCGGTGACGTAGACGGTCAGGTTGGGTTTGTTAGCGGCCGACTGCGCCTGGAAAACCAAGTTCTTGGTATTGCTGCCCGAAGCCACATTGATCGATTGGGGCATGGGCTGTAAATCGATGTAATAATCCGTCCCGGAAACCGACTGCATGGTTTCTGAACCCAGCATGTAGGTTCCGGTGGGCAAATTGGAGAAGGTATAATTTCCGGTGGCCGAATTGGAAAAACTGACCAGTGTTTTCAGCGGGCCGGTGGCCGGCGACATCAGATAAACCGGCAGATTGGTCAACGTCACGGCCGCGTTGGCACCGGCAGAGTCTTTAAAGGTAATGCTGCCGGTCAGAGATGAGGCGCCCGCCGACTTGATAAAGAAGGGCATGGACTTCAAAGTTTCCAGCGTTCGGGAACCGCCCGAGCTCGGCGTCTTGGTGTAAATATCCACCTGATAGCCCGCTCCCATGGTGATGCCGCTGGCCAGGTCTCCGTCCGAAGACTTGGTCGTGTTTTTGATGCGGTCAATTTCCAAGTGCAGGAAATCGTTGGCCTGAGTCGCCACGCTACCCAGAGTGATGGTCACGGTTCGGGCCGTGGCGTTGGCCGAAACCGCCGAGAGTACCACCGTGCCCGTACCCGGCCCGTTGATATCTTTGTGAGCCCATTTTTGCCCGGGGTCGCCGTCGGCAGCGTTGGTCACGTCAAAACCCACCGGGAAAGTCAGAATGATCTGGCCCGAAGCCGGAATAGCCGTAGTCAAGGGCAGGTCGATCATGTACATCGATTCCTGGCCGCCGAGCATGTTCATAGGAAAGACGTTGACGGGTTTAAAGCCCATCATGGCCGGGTCTTTGCCGCCAAAAGCCGTCACGTTCATGGCGCCGCCGGATAAAGCCGAGGTTGGCGGCGGACCCGACATCCCCCCGCCGCCGGGACCGATATTGCCAAAAGTTGATTTGGCATCCATGACCGGACCGCCGGCCGTGTTTAAGCCAAAATCATTGACGTTGGCCGGCTTGGTCGTGTCCTGGATGACGTTGCCGGAAATGTCTTTGACGTTCTTGACCCAGATATTAAACCCGCCCTTTATCGTCAGTAACGAATCGAGCAATTTAAGCCCTTCGATGATGACCGTGTTGTAGGCCGCGTCGTACTTAAAGGTCAGTGGTCCGCCGTGGGCCGTGTCGGTGGCCGTGGCCAAAGTGTTGTTGGCAAAGTACTTGGCCATATTAGTATTCTCGACAAAAGGCGGCGGCGAACTATTGCTGTAGAGAACGTAATTGCCCGGATTCAAAACCGAGGCGGACCAGTTGACGGTATCGGTGGCTTTGGCGGCCTGCATTGGTTCGGAGAAAGTAATGGCCAGCTTGTAATCGTCGCCATTGGCCATCATGACCGTCGGGCCGGTTGAGTCCACCGTAGAATTGGTGGTGAAAGAAACGACATAGTTGGCCGCCAAAGCCGTGCCGTTCATGGCTTTGACGCCGGTGCCGACGGTCAAGGTGTAAGTCGTCACCGTGTACAAGACCGTGGTCGGCGCGATCTTCAAGGAACGGGAAAGTCCGTCATAGCTAACGGTGGTGGAAACCGAGGTCGTGCCGTTCGTCAGGGTGATATTGGAAGAGTTGATCGTCGAGGCATCCAGGTCTTTGGAAAAAGAAATTTCCATGGTGCCGACATTGGTCGGCACGCCGCTGACGCAAACATTGGCGCCAGTACAGGGCGTCACCGCCGTGTAAGTCTGCAGAGTGGTTCCCAGGACGGTCGGGGCGCCGACGTCCGTCGTCGAACCGGTGGAGAAATCGGCCTGATACATAACCGTATTCGCCTGGTCGGGCATGGCCATGGATACTCCGGTAGCGGATTTAGCGCCGCCGAGCACTCTGATAGCGTAATTCGAGTGGCTAGCGGCCAACCCTGCGCCGCCCACGGTCAGGGTCGCCATTTGTTTGGTGGTCGTGTCCAGGGCAATTGACTCGACCGTCACGTACTGGCCGCTGCCGGTATTGTTGAAGTTGGTGTCGTAGAGCTTGACGTAGGTGCCGGTTGAACTGGTAGCATTGATGCCGGTCGAATCCATCGGCTGGGAAAAGTTGACGACGATCTTGGCGTTGGTCGGCACGTTCTTGGCCCCGTTGTTCGGACCCGACCCCGTGACGTAGGGCGGGGTAAATTGCCCGCCGCCGCCGCCGGAAGTCATAAAGGTATTGAAGCCGGTCGTCATCTGGCCGGTGTTAAAACTGGAGAAGTCCCCGCTGGTGGTAAAAGAAATGGAGTGTCCCCCGCCGGATTTATTGCCCTGCAAAACGTTGCCCGCGGCATCCTTGACCGAAGCCGACAAGTCGATGACGTACTGAGAATTGGCCGTCAAGGGCGTGGCGGAATAAACCAGAGCCTTGCGGTCGGGGCCAAAGTCGCTCGAACCAATGACGCGGCTGCCGCGATCGGTTAAGGTCACGCTGGAGTTCTGGGTTTGGTAAGCCACGCTCAATCCCAACAGAGCCGTGCCCAAGCCCGAAGCCGTCACCGGATAGATCTTGATGTTGTCGGTGGTGATGGTCGTCGCGTCCATGTCTTTGGAAAAACCGATCATGATCGGCGCTTCGAACTGACCGCTGGCCGGGATATTAATTTTTGTCGGGGCGCCATTCATGCCGTCCATGGGCGCGGACCAAATGACCCGCGGCGAAGTTGTGTCGCCACCCTGGCCGCCACCCCCGCCCGCCGTCAGGTTAATGGTGTTGTCGCCGTAGGCGGCTCCCGAGAGCTTAGAAAGCGCACCATCAATCCAACCCATGCTGTATCCGGGAGCATTGGCCTCGAGCCGGAACATACCCGCAGGAATATTGCTGAAGGTAAAAGTTCCGGCCACACCGTCGGTGGCTGAAGTGGTGTTGAAATTCAGGCCGGCGCCGCGCAGAGTAACGTTGGCGTTATCAATGCCGCTGGCGCCCGACATTACTTTTCCTTTGACGGTATTAGTCATGCCGGCCGAGCTGGTGCTGTTGACGGTCCAGGCGCCGGCCTTAGCCGTGGCGTCGGCCGTGCCGCAAACGCCAAAACCCATATTCCACATACACCTTGAATTGCTGTCGGCGTCGGTCGCCTTGAGATAGTATTTGAAAGCCACACCCGTGCCCGATCCGGTGGCGGCCGAAGGAATAATGAATTTAAAATCTTGCGTCATATACTGGCCGACTAAGGTCAGCCACGTGGTGCCGCCATCGGTGCTGTAAATTAAATTGGCCGTCAGACCCTGGGCCGGCGTTTCGGGATCGGCCATCTGGGCCATGATCATGAAATCCTGACCGGAAATAACCTGGCCCACCGGCATATGATTGATGTTGGGCGGCTGGTTTTGGTAGCCGCCGCCCCCGCCGCCCGGAACTTCGGCCGGACTGGCGGAACTTTGCGGATTAACTCCGGCGCCGCTTTGACCGACAAAATCAAAATTATTATTGTTGGTATCGTAAGAATTGCCCCAAGCGACTTCTGATCCCGCCGCCGCTAAAGTCACGGCGGTCGAAGTGGGCGAAGCTTTTCTCTCACCGCTGGTATTGGCAACCGGACAAACGGCGGCCGTCCCCTCTTTTATTACGGCTGTACCGCAGCCAACCAGGTCTTCGGAACGGAAAGAAGGACCGGCGGTTCGGTAAAGAATAACGGTATTGTTAGTGTCAAGACCGTTGCCCGAAGGCGTGTAGGCATTGTCCACATTGGCCGTGCCCGTCGGCGCGATCAGCCGGAACTTACCGGCGGCCAGGGTCGTGGGGTCGGCAAAAGTAACCAAATCCGTCGGCGTGCCGTCTTGAGCCAGCCGAGTCACTTTCCAGCCGGAGATAGTAACCGTCGAATTGGTTTTGTTGTAAATTTCAATGAATTCGTCGGTTTCGGTGGCGCCCGACAGCTTGACTTCGGAAATGACCACCTGGCCGGGCTGGGCGACGATGCCGATATTGCCGTTGTCGGCGTTGGCTTCGGCCGTCCCGTTTTTAGGCGAGTTGGTTTCCGCGCCGCTGGCCACTTTGACAAAATCCCCGGCGCCCGGAGAAATCTTGGCGCCCGAAGCCACGACCGTCGCCACGGTCTTGCTGTCCACCGTCGCGTTGGTGACGCTGGTGATGGACGAATTATCGCCGGTGGCACCCGTCGTTAGGGTGAAAGAACCGGTCACAATCGTCGACTCATTCATCAATTGGTCAAACCTGACCTGAAGAGTCGTCGGGTTGACGTATTCAACCATCATGATGTGGGGCGTCGCGGCCAAAGCCACGGGCAAGACGGGTAAACCAACCGACCAAAGAATGGTCGTCAGGCTCGTCAAAACGGTGACGGTTCTCTTAAAAAATCTGCCTCCTTTTTGTTTGGACATGAGTCTAAAAAACCGCGCTCAAATCAAGCACGGTCAAAATTAATTATTTATAGCGATTACGATATATCGGGCGTTCCGCCCGCTATAATCAACGAAAACACGGATCATTGTTTTTGAACTGGCCATATTACTTCATTCTAAACCGCCCAGAAACCGGGTCAAGGGTAAAACTATTTGTTCAGGATAACCCAGGCGCCGGCCGCTCCGTCCAGGCTGGTATTGTAAGTCGCCAAGTAAGAACCGTTGGCGATCAGGTCGTTGCTGTTGATCTGGGTGGCGTTATCCGATCCCTTGAGCATTTTCTTGGCGCCCAGGCTGTTGACGTTCAGAGTGGCCGCACCGCCGGAATTGGCGTTGGGCATTTTAAAGATGACAAAAGCGCCGTCGGTCAGGGCGGTGATCGGAACCGCCAGGGTGTAGGCTAGGTTATCTGCCGTGGCCGCCAGAGCGTAGTTGGTCGCGCCCTTGGCCGTCAAAGTGGTAAAGGTGCCGGCTACGGCCGTGGTGCCGCCGATGATCGAGTTGTTAATCGTCGCTCCGGAGACGGTCAGGTCATTCGGCACGTCCGCATCGGTCAAAGCCGCGCACGTCAGGTTGCCCGAAGCGGCGATGGTCGTGGCAAACTGATTGGCACCGCAGTCCGTTGGGTTGGCGGCCAAGGCCGTGGCCGTATCGGCATTGCCCGTGACGCTACCCGTAACATTACCGGTTAGATTGCCGTAAAAGGTGCCGTCGGCCTCGATGTTGCCGGTGACGTAAAGGTCGGCGCCGGCTGAAGTGTTATTAAAGGTGCCGTTGCCTAATTTCAGGTCGTAAGCGGCGGTCTGGGCCCAGTCAGCCGTCAATAAACCCAAAGCCACGCTGGGAGTGCCGCCTTCGGCGGCCGCACCCACGCTTAGGCCATTACCCGCGGTTAAACTGGCGACGTAATTGCCCGTGGTCTGAGTTCCCAAAGCAATTAAGTCAGTTAAAGAGCTCGCTCCGGTTCCGCCATTGGCCACAGGTAGGACACCGGTCACGTCCGCCGTTAAAGATACGGCCGACCAGGTGGGCGCCCCGGCCGCATTGCCGTGCAGAACTTGGACGCTCGTGCCCAATGATCCGAGAGTGGCCGGAGTTGTACCAGCTCCCCCACCCAAAATAATTTGATTAGCGGCGAGAAGAGCTGAAGAAGCTAAAGCGCTGGTTGAGGAAAAGTAAAGGAGGCCGCCGGAAGTGCCCGCCGTCAATCCCGTGCCGCCCTTGGCCACGGTTACGGCTGAGCTCAGGACGGCGTCAGTTAATTGTCCCCCGCCCGCGGCATTGGCGTGGTTGTGGCCGGCGTTGGTAAAGTCAGCAATAGTTGGAGTCGTCAGGGTCTTCGCCGCCAGAGTTTGGCTGGCCGCCAGGGTCACAACGGTGCTGTCGGCATCGGGAAAAGTATAGGTTCGCGTGGCGCTGGGACCGGCCACGGTAAAATAGGCCAAACCCGTGCCGCCATTGGCCACGGGTAGGACACCGGTCACTTTGCTGGTTAAATCAATGCTGCCGGCCAGCATCGTGCTGGTCACGGTGCCGCTGTCGCCGGTAGTGATAATATTGCCGTCAACGTTAGGAAGCGTCCAGGTGTGATTCCCGGTTAGGTCGGCGCTGGTCAGGGTGCCGGTAAAGGTCGCGCCGCCGCCCGCCTTAGGCAAAAGCGAGATTCTGTCGGCGTTGGTCGTATCGGTGGCTACGGTCAAAACGCCCGTGCCCTTGAGCGTCAGGTTAAGTCCAATATTAGTATCTGTGCCCGTCGCCGAAATAGTCGGGCTGCTGCCGGTGGCGGCATTGGCTAAGGCAAAGTAATTGACGGCCGATCCCGTCGCCGTCAGGCCGAGCAGGGCCGCGCCATTGGTGTCAACCACGCTGGTGCCGATGACCGGCGAAGTCAAAGTCTTATTGGTCAAGGTTTCGCTCCCCGCCAGGGTCACTAAGGTGCTGCTGGCGCTCGGAAAAGTGATAGTCACGTCTGAGGCCGGATTGGGCAGGGAGAAAATGATATTGCCGGCGGCCGCTCCCCCGGCAAAAGTCAGAGGGGTAGTACCGGCAATCGTGCCGGTCACGGTGATGACGTCGGCCACGGCGTCACCTAAGGTCACGCTGCCGTTGGCGGTTAAGGCGCCAGTCAAAGTCGTGGCGCCGGTCACGCCCAGGGTGCCGGCCACAGAAGTATTGCCCGAGGCGGCCGTGACCACGAATTTGGTGGAGTTAATGGTTAAGTCTCCACCCGTGGTGATGTTGTTGCCGATGGTCGTGGAAGCCAGAACGCCGGAAGCGATTAAAGTCAAGGAAATGGCCAAGAAAAGAGAGAGAGTTTTTTTGTTTTGCATTTTTGTAAAATTAACGCTTTTTTGCGCTCGTTAAATCATTATCTCTCTAATCTATTCTGAAGGCAACCGTGACTTTGTGGAAAACCAAAAACCCGCCGGCGGGGCGGGCCTTTAGTTACCAACAGAAGTATAAGTTACTTCTTCAGAAGCCTTATGAACTCTTCGACCGGGATTTCAGCCTCTCTGATTAATTTCCTCAAAAGTCCTTTACCTAAAACTTTGTGATCCGGCACTGTCAGCGGCCTCTTGTCAGAATGCAGCAAACGGATATGGCTACCCCGCTGTCGGGCGACCTGATAGCCAAGTTTTATAAAAATATCTATGGCTTTTCTTCCGGTAATAACGGGTAATTTAGGCACAAATATTAAAGAGTTATGGTGTGAAGACTTAATTCCTTCGGAGTATAGGTTCGGTAAATTTCCAGGTTGTCTTTTTCTTCCAGACAAAGCTCTATAGCCTCTCTGATATTCTTGAGGGCTTCGTCTAAGGTTTTACCTTGAGTAAAACAACCGCTGAACAAAGGGCATTCGACAACATAAAAACCGTCTTCGTCTTTCTCGACAATGACCGGGAACTGGCGGTTTTTAATTTTGGCTGAGGATAATCTTTTCATGTTTTAACATCTTAATAACTCCGGAATAGGTCAAAATGGCGTCGCGAATATTTTCCAGCGCCTCTTTTTTGGTTATTCCTTGGCTGTGACAACCGGGCAAGGCCGGAACGTGAATATCGTAACCGTATTTGCTTTTGTGAAGAGTGGTAAGATATTTCATTTTATGCCTATTTCTAATATTAACAAATTGCTGGTTATAGTCAATATATAACCAAAAACCCGCCGGAGAGGCGGGCCTTGGCTGTCCCACAAGGATGAACAAGGAAAGCAAGTCTAGAGTCCTAGGTCTTGGTTGACGGCCGCTCTGGTCTTCGGTCCAAATCGACCATTGATCGGAGTAATGTTTTTAGCCGTCTGGTAGGCCTTAACTGCTTCCACCGTCTTGGTGTAGTAGTTGCCGGTGGCGCTCCCGGTCAGATAGCCTTTGCCGATCAGAAACTCCTGTAGTCGCTTGACGTCGGCGTTATTCCAGAGACCATAGAAGAGGTCTTGGTTGAAAGCGCCAACGGTCGGCGTCTGAATTTTGGCTAATTCGGCCAAGAGAACGGCAATGTTGTTCTGGATGGCGGTAATGGCCGCCTGAATCTGAGCCGTAGTCGGATTGGCCGGAACCGCGGGAATCGGCACTAAAGCTAAAGGCGTCGGACTAGGACTAGCCGAAGGACTCGGGCTGGCTGAAGGACTGGGCGAAGGACTAACTGAGGGGCTGGGTGAAGCGCCCGGGCTCGGTGAAGGACTCGGGCTGGCCGCTGGGCTGGGAGACGGACTGGGGCTGGGCGAAGGAGCGGGTAACGCCCCTCCTCCGCCTCCACCGCCGCCCGCCGAACAGGTCGTGGAACTGACCGTCACCGTTACGGTTTGGGTCGTGGCCGAAGCCAAAACCATGTTATAGGTTGAAGGCTCGCAACTGCCCGTGCCCACGGCTGTTGGCGAGGCGGTCATGACATAGCGGGAGGGCGATTTCAAGGTCAAACTGCCGCCCGCACCCAAGGTCACGTCCACCGTGGTCGTACCGACAGTAACAGAATCAACCACACCGCCGGCCTGCACTGTTAGAGTTTCCGGAACGCCGGATAAATAAAAATATGAGGTTTCCGGAAAGGTCAGGTCATTGGCCGCCCAAGCACTGGAGGCCGCTAAGCTTATGCCCAATCCCAAGACCAATGCCGTCAGCAATCTCGCCCTAAACGTAATTTTCATGGGCATGATGGTTAATTGTTAAGGATTGGTTAAGCTTAGTTAACGGTGGTGTACTCTATCTGAATATTCTGTCTTGGAGCATCAGCCGTTCCATTTGTAGTCACCGCAATCGTGACGTTAGTACCCGCTACCACCGAGGCATTGGTAATCGCACCCATGTCAGTATTGGTTCCTGCTCCAAGGGCTGATTGAACAGCTAACGTAGCTACAGTACCGACGGCCGCGTTAGTTACAACTACGGTAGCATCATTCCCTGGCGCCGCAGCAGTCCAAACCGTTTCCGCCGCTGTGTAAACTTTGGTGATGGTTACGGCCACCGAAGGAGTCCAAAGAACATAGCCAGCAGTGATATCAGTACCCGCTCCGCCTGGATCGGGCACCGGAATTATAACCGTGTGTGTTTTCGCTCCAGCGGACAGCTTAGCAGAGGTTACAGCACCATCAACTAGACCTGCTGTTGGAAGTCCTGTTACATTAGTCAACACACCTGAAGCCGGAGTTCCTAAAGCTGGAGCAACGAATGTTTTATTACTTAATGTTTGTGCAAGAGTTGTAAACACAAACGTATCGCTTACACTCGCAAAATCAGGAATAGTTAGTGTTGTCGCACCAACTGTTTGAGCCGCAGCACTTACAGTCACCGTCTGCGCCGTTGCGTCAGCTGCGGTTATTTTGAGAGCGCCGGAAGTTTTGCCGTTAACCTGCAAGAAACCGGTGTTGGTTTTGCCGGAAGCCGTAGTCACGGAAGGAGTGGTAGCGTCAGTAAGACTCAAGGTGGCTAGTGAGGTGATGCTTGCTGGACTAAAGGTACCGGTAACGGTAACATTGCCCGGGAAGGTAACCGTCTGCCCTGTGCGACCAACGCCGATGTCCGTAGCGGTCGTGCCTCCGATTGTCATAGCGGCGGCAGTATCGATTGTCGCTGTTGTCAAAGAAGTGGCGCTTGCTGCGCCCAAAACCGGTGCCACAAACGTTTTGTTGCTCATCGTTTGGGCTTTCGTCTTGAACGTGAACTCATCAACTACACCGGCGAAATCCGGAATGGTTAAGGTTGTTGCGCCCGTGGTTTGAGAAGTCAGAGCGATATTAACCAGTTGTCCGTTTGTCAGAAGTAATGGGGTGGCGGCGGATGTGGCCAGAGAGGTCGCAGAGGCTACGCCCAGAACTGGAGCGACAAATGTCTTATTGCTCATTGTTTGAGCCGTACTCACATCAACAACATTTACACCCTCAACCGCTATTAAACCGGCGCTTACTCTTGAGAGAGTGGTGTCGGTAGCGTGTCCGAGTTCGTAGGTAGCAGATTGTAGAGAAGTGCTTATCACAAACGCGCCAGCCCCAAAGCTTCCTGCCAATACTGAAGCGGCTGGAAGTCCTGTCGCATTGGTTAGAACAAGAGCAGATGGTGTTCCTAAAGCCGGAGTAACTAAAGTCGGTGATGTGGCTTGAACAAGGAGACCGCTTCCTGTCGAACCGGTGATGGTCAGATCGGTGTCTGGAAGTGACCAGGTTCGATTTGCGGTCAGGTCAGCTGAAGTGAGACGGCCAAAGAAAGTTCCAGCTCCTCCGGCTGCAGGTAGCAACTGGAGAGTATCGGCGTTGGCCGTGCTCGTGGCCACGATAAAGGGATCAGCGCCCTTTAAGGTAAACTGAAGTCCTGCATCCGTGTCGCCGCCCGAAACCATGAAGGTCGGGTTGCCGTTGGCCGCGGCATTGGCATAGGTCAGTTCGTTAACCGCCGAAGCCGTGGTCGTAAAGATGACCAGTTCGTTGCCGTTGGCGTCAGCGATAAAGCCGGCGTTGGCAAATTTCGGCGCGGTCAGAGTTTTACCGCTCAGGGTTTCCGTACCGGCCAGCGTCGCTAAAGTACCAGTGGTTGGCAATGTTACGTTTGTTGTGGCTGTCGATGTCAGCGTGGTCGCAAACGCACCCGCCGTAATTAAAGAACCGCCATCAACAATCGTCAGCGTCGCCGCAGTCGCCGGAGCGGTGATGGTAACTTTGTTAACGGTAGAGCCTAGAGTAAGAGCTGGAGTGATTGTCACCGCTCCGGTTGAAACGCTGCCGATACCAATTGTTCCAGTGCCTTTGGCATTAATAGTTAGGTTGGTATTGGAACCAGAATCGATGGCTGCTACCGCAACTGTTCCACCCGTGGCCGCGCCGGTAACCTTCAAGCCGGCCGCTTGTGAAGCAGTAGAAGAGTCGATAACAAAGGCTGGATTGGTAGCGCCAGCCAGACCAACCGCCAAAGAAGAAGCGCCGGCCGAGGTGACGGTAACAGTGCCGGTAGTCGCGGTATTACCGGTCGCACCGGCCACAGTAAAGGCGTTGGGGCCGATGTTGAGGTTGCCGTTGGAGCCGGTGACGACGAATTTATTGGTGTTGACGGTGATGTCGCCGGCCGTGGCGATGTTTGATCCGATGGTCGTGGCGGCCATGGCCGCACCCGCCACCAGCATCGTGGAAACGAGAATACTCAAACTAACGGAAAGTATTTGTTTTGTTTTATTGCGCATTTTTTGTTAATGATTTTTAGATAATGACTCACTTTATTTATCGTGCACCAATAAACAAAATGAGTTGTCGACTTTTGCACTTGCCTAGATTTAAAGAAATCCCAGGCTTCGACCTTTGTTGTATTCTGTTTTCATTATACTACCAAAACAAAAAACAATGCAAAGGTGTCAAGCTGTGGATAACCAAAAGGCGCCCCGCAAAGGGCGCCGATTGGTTTGTCCCACAAGGATGACAAATTTGAGAACTAACTCGGAAGATACCAGAAACTAGAGAACTACTTCGACAACGTCAGAGTTGACATTGGGACACCCGGCACCTTGTAGTCGTCAGACCAATCCGCCGTACTCGTTGTGTGGCTGGCATTGGACCTGTCCGACCAAGCAAAGGATTTGGTGATGGTCGTGGAGTTGGTGTTGCTGTCGGCCGCGTTGGCGGTGCCGAAAACAGCTGCGAGCGAACCGGTGGCCACTGCGCTGGCCAGATCCGGCACGTTAACCAAAACTGCGTCGCCGGTAAAGCCGCCGTACCCCAGATCACCTCTTAATTCATAGGTGTTGGTGGTTCCGGCCGCCACAACTTCTTCCGCGGTCGGGACAAAGACGGCATAGGTTCCGGCGTTGGCATCGGTGTCGGTTCTGAAGTACCAAGCTCCGGCCACTTGAGTGTTGGTGGCCGAATTGTAGACCTTCATCGTCCCTTCGTCGATCAACTTGGTGTCGGCGTTACCGTCGCCAGAAACAATCATATAGACGCCGTCCACTTTGATTGTGGTCGTGTCGTCGGTGCCGATCGTCCGCACCGTGGTTGAATCGACATGGATTGAGCCGGTGAACTTAAAGACCAGGCCGTCCCAACCAGTGGCCGCGACAGAATCAGACGAAACGGTCCACTTGTAGAGGGTCTTGGTGCCCGAACTCAACAGAGTCGAAGGTAATGTTCCTGTCGCCAAAGTTGGTACTGACTGCCGGACAATCTGAGTATTGCCGTAGAGGGCAGCCGAAGCGGCCGCGTAAATGGCGGACTTAGAATCAGCGCCTTCGGCCGAAACGTTGTACTTGTTGGCATAGCTAGCCGACCAATTGCCCGATTGGACGTTGTATTGAACGCCCAGTTTCGGATCATCGCCAGTCGAAGCTCCGCCCGAAGTACCCACGCCGGCGAGATCGCCGACCAAGGTCAAAACCTTAGTCCCATTCTTGGGCACCGAGACGTATTTGTCCGCGGTTAAGTTGAATTCAACCGTGCCGCCCGACAGATAACCCGAAGCGACCAAGGTGGTGCCGTCATAAAGCTTGATGGCTGTGAAGTCACCATCAGCCGCGCTGGCTCCCGCGCTGCGGATAACCAAGAACGATTTCAGGTTAACCGCCTCATTAGCCGCGGTGAAGAGCAATTTAGTGAAGGAAACTCCGGCTTTGCCGTTGACGTCTTGAACGCCCACGGCCTGACTGGCCGTAATCGGAGTATCCGGATTAAGAGCCAAAGTCAGAGAACCGCCCGAAGACAAGGTGACCTCGTAGAGGTCGGTGGCCGCGGGTGTACCCGTTTTCCAGTTGACGCCGGTGGAAGTGCCCGGACCAGCCGTCAGGGTCGCGTTCGGATTAGTATTGGAAGTCAATCCGGTGACGATGACGCTGCCGGCGATATCAATGCCCAAAGAACTCTTGTCGTTATTGGTTGCGGTTGAGGGCACGTCGGCCTTGGCGTAAATGAGCTTCTGTTGACCCTTGGTCACGTCGATGCCCAAGGAGTTCAAGAAGTCCGAGGCCGAGAAAGTCACGGTGGCTGTAGCTAAGGACTTGTAAGCGGTCAATCTGGCGCCGGCATCGCTATAAAGAGCGAGGTTGGACAGATCCGCGTCCGCTCCCGTGCCAGAAGAAGTTCTGGTCAACTTAATCGAGCTGACGCGAACATCCTCGGCCGAACCGGCCGTCAAAACGAAGCCAGCGTAAGTCACGCCGCTCGCGTTGAGAATGGCCGTCTGATCGGCCGGGCTGCTCGCCACGGAAACGGTCAAACTGCCCGTGCCGACAACCATCAGATTGCCGGTGGCCCCACCCGTTTCGGTCACGTCGGCGGTGGAATAGACACCGGTCGAAGTGACGTCGGTGGCGACAGTTGAGGCTAACACGTCAAAGTGAACGCCGGCTGAACCCAAAGCTGTGGTCGTCGGAATATCCGCTACGACCGTCAAGGTGGCGGTATTACCAGAAGTAACGGTCAAGCTGCCCGAGAACGACTCGGTCGTGCTGGGAGCAGAAACGGTGGAACCGAACTGGGTGCCATCCGCCTTCATTAACTTCACGTTCGTCACGTCGCCCGAAGCCGTGGCCGTGCCCGTGCCCGTAGCGGCGTAAGATTTGATGGTCACGGCGGAAACTAAAATGTCTTCGCCGGTGCCGGCCGTAAAGTTAATCTTGGTGAATTCCTTGCCGGTCGCGCCTTTAACATAGGTTTGAGCCGAAGGCGTGGTCGAGGCTAAAGAAACCGCCAAAGTTCCGTAAGCGGCAATGGTATGGGCATTGCCCGTTGCGGTTCCGGTAACCGAAGCTGCCGGTAAATCGTACTGCGAGGCTAAACCATCGGCTTTGACGTGAGCCGCGTTGCCCACGCTCAAAGATACGGTGTGAGTCGTGTTGGCGCCATTGGGAATGTCCGCTTTGACCAAAATGGTCTTGTTGGTAGAAGCGGCAATGTCAAATAAACCGCTGGAATCCCAACCAATGGTATTGGTGCCAAAGGTCACGGTTGAGCCGATGACCGAACCGGATCCGCCCACCTGGGCTGTTCCATCCCAAAGGGTGATATTGGCGATGTCGGTGGCCGCGGCATTGGTGCCGGCCAAGGTTAACTTTAATTCGGTCAATCTCGCGCCCTCGCGAGAGCCGGTCGAGAACTTCAACGCGGTCATTAACCGGTTGGTCGTTCCCACGACATAACTCTGTGTGGCCGGATTTTGTGCCGAATCCAGAGCGGTCACGAGCGTTCCCTGACCAATGGTCATGGTGGCGCCGGTCTGGCTGGTGAAAGCCGTACCCGAGCCGCCGCTGGCCTTGGTAATGGTTACACCGCCGCCCGAATTGGAACCATAGGCGTCAACGTCCGTCGCCTGAGTGATCTCGAAGATGACCGATCTCGAGGTGTTGATGCCGGCGGCCGTATCGGCGTAGGCATAAACATACTTCGATTGACCGGCATTGAGCACTAAGGGCGAAGCGGAGAGGTCAAAAGTACCCGTGTTGTCGGAAGCTAATTCCGTCACAGTTGAACCGATTTGGGCGCCAACGACTTTCAATTTCAGGTTCTTGACATCGGTTCTCGTTGCCGAGCCGGTGTGCGTGACCTTGATTGATTTGACGCTGAATCCCTCAACGGAACTCGCGGCGAATTTCCAGGCGGCAATTTCCTGCTCGACCGCTCCGGAAAGGATGGTCGAAGCCGGAACTAAACCGGTCTGGACGTCAACATCAAGAACGCCGACTGCGGTGCCGGACACGTTCATGGCATTAGACACCATCGGGAAGGAACCGGCTAAACCCGCGGACGTCGAAGTGATGTCCGAGGCCGCCGCCACTCCCAAAGTAATGCTGTTGCCGGTCGTGGACGTACCTGTGGGCGCAATGTTGGCTTTTACGGTCAAAACCTTGGTGGTGTTGGCCGGAACCTGCCAATTGATGCTGAAAGTGGCTTTGTGAGTGGTGGTGTTGAGAGCTTGGCTTGAACCGACTTGGGTCATGCCGTCATAAAGTTTAACGGCGGCAATATCCGCGTCGGCGGAAACCCCGCCCCGAGAAACCACGATCTTGGAGACGGTATAGGCGGTTGATCCGGCGGCAAAGTTGAGGTTAAAGAACGTCACGTTCTGGGCGTTCTTGGCCACGGCTGAAGCCGCGGAAACCGAACCCAAACTAACTGCATCAGCTGATGGTGCAGTTGATGGACTAGGTGATGCGCCCGGTGAAGGGCTGGGCGTGACAACTCCACTATCCGCATTGGCGGCGGCTCTGGTCAAAGGACCAAAGTAACCGGCCACTGGGGTAATGCCCTTGGCTGTCTGGTAAGCCATGACCGCCGCCTTGGTTAAAGAACCAAAGTAGCTGGTGTTCAAGCCAGCCGCCAAATGCCCCTTACTGATGAGAAACTCCTGCAAAGCCGTCACTTTGGCATTCTTCAACCCGAAATAGAGGTTGGTGTCAAAGGAGCCCGAGGCCGCCGGCGTTGTTTGGTTCAACTGGCTGTTCAAAGCCGCCAATTGCGCCTGTAAAGCCGCGATCTGAGCCGCCAGCTCATCGGCCGTCAAGGCCGAGACTGAAGGGGCCATCATCATTACCAGAGTCACCATCGTCACCAGAGCTAGAATCTTTTTCTGTAAATCTTTCATTTGTTGTTTACTTTTTTAATTCTTTTTATTTTGTCTTTTTGACTATTGCCGACCGGGGCTTGGTCTTTTGGGTAGAGATATCTCTTTTCACACTCAAAAAACCGAGGCTTTTAATAGTCTTCAAATGTTAAAATTGAAATCGTCTTTAGACGAGTTGATCATCTTATGGCTAAGGCTTCCTCAATTGTTTTCATCCTCGCTTTTAATTCTTCAAATTCTTGCCGATAGACAATTCCGCTTAACCTCGCGTCAATCTTATCCAAGCGATCAAAAATGCGCTGGTGTTCTTTTCTGTTGCCCTCAAACCCTTTATCTACTCCATCGAACCCTTTTTTAACTATCCGGGCCAGTTTATCCAGCGAATTGTCCAAATACTTTTTAGTAATCGGTTTCTCCATATTAAGTGTTAATTTATGGCTGTGGATAACTCAATAACAGGATGGTTTCCAAGGCTTGGCTGAAATTGCCCTTTTGGTAATTCTCTTTGGCCTGCTCCAAAAGTTTTTGCTGCTCGGAGTTCAAGCTCCGACTCTCCAGATCCTTAATTTCTCTCTCCACCAGCCGGGATAAAGCGGCGCTTAATTCCTGGCCCTCGTCAACCGACACGCCCAGGGCTTCAATTTTGCTCTTATTCTCGATTAATTTCTCGCTTTCTTTGACGATCTCCCGAGTCAGTTTCGGCGAGCCATTGACCACTTTCAGGGTGTTGACGGCTTGGCCGAGGCTGGCCTTGAACTCATTGATAGCCGGAGCCAAATTCCTGGCCTGGTTGTTCTGGGCAATGGCCGTCAGCTCATCCAGGCGCTTATTGGCCATCTCTAGAGAAGCTTGGGGTTGCTGGTCTTTGGCCACCAACAGATAACCGACCCTCTCCGTCATCTTTTTGATCGGATAAAAGGAGTCTCCGGGCAAGGCCAGCTGGCTAAATCCAAAAGAACCAACCATCAAACCCAGAAAAGCCAGGGTGGCTAAGGCTGGCCGGTATCCTCGGAAAAGCCCGGGCAAAACTTGAAAAACCTCTAAAACGCCTTCGGTCAAGCTGGGCTTCTGCCAATCTCTCAAAATCTGCCTCTTCGTCAAAACAACCCAGTCTTTTTCCGGTTTAATCTCTTGAAGAGCGCTAATTTTCTTGATGAGGTCTTTTTCGGTCATACTAAGATAATGACGCAAAAAGACGAAAAACGTTACATTCTTGAGCTAGGCCAGAGTTTTGCGCAGAGCTTCCAAAGCCCGATGAACGATCACCCGCACCGTGCCTTCGGGCTTACCCAAGATCTCGGCAATTTCCTTGTTTGAGAGCCCGTCCAAATAGCGCCAGATGATCACTTCCTGGTGTTCTTCTCCCAGCTTAGATAGAGCTGCCTTTATTCGTTCCACGTCTGAGTTCAAAAATGCCTGATTCTCCAAATCCAGGGCCGGGTTGGGATCGGCCACATAGCTGGCGGAAACGATCTGAATCTTGCCTTTTTCCCGATAGAAATCAGTCACCAGGTTGCGGGCAATCTGATAAAGAAAGGCGGCCCAGTTTTTAACGCCTGGTTCGGAACCGCCGGCTTTAAATCTATCCCAGGCGCGCACAAAGGTTTCTGAGGTCAGGTCTTGAGCCGTCTCGGTAGAATTCACCCTGAGGAAAACAAACCGATAGATCTTACCGATGTGCTGATCATAAAGTTTGCCGAACTCCTTTTGGAGATGATCCATTGATAGTTAGGACAGATTTCAAATTAAGGCTTGGATAGGAACAAATAGATAGGACACGCTGCCCATTAAGGCGGTTAACTTTGACCTACCTCATGTCCTACCTGTATTTTGGAGGTGTAGAAGGTTTGATTCTTCTCTCCCAACCTCTCAACCAGATTCTGACTGACTAAGTACTCAAAATCTCGGCGCAGAGTTCTCTTGCTCACTCCGGGAAATATCTTTTTAAATTCCCAAACTTGGGCTCGGCCCTTTTCCTTTAGGATTTCCAGAATCCTGTCTTGGCGCTGAATATTCTTGGGCGAACCATTAAAATCAATGGCGGTTTGGTTCGTCATTGTTCCCGGCCCCTGGCCGGCGGTATCTTCCCTTTCTGAACCGCTAGGGTAACGGCTCAATTCTTCTTTCAGGGTAGCATACCTTTCGCTCACGTTCAAGAGATCAGACAAACTGACCCAGTTTTGCTCTCGGGCGACGATAAAGAAGTGGCAGAGAATTTCCAAGTCCTGAACGATGTCTAAATTCAGACCCGGTTGAGGGCCAAGGCCGGAACCGAGCTTTAAGATATCGGCCAGAACGTCATCGGCCAACTCCCTCATTTTGTAGCGCAAAGGCTCCTTCTTGGGGAAAAGCAGGGTCAGGCGATAAAGATCGCTGGTCAATTGGACCAATTCTTGTTTTTCCATTCTTTAAAGAAGATAGCACAAAAACCTCAAAACAGGCAACAAAAAACAGAGGGTCTCCTCTGTTGACAAAGTCGCAAGGCTGGCTCCGTGCTTAACTAAATTAAGCACAGCCTAGGGCCCAGCGCCAAAATCATCAAAGTAAATCTTCCGGTACTGGCCGTTACCGTAGGCGCGAAGCTGATTGACCCCATTGGTCAGAGGATTGATTCCTGGATCTTGCCAACTACTCCAAGTCGTTCCTCCGTCGACGCTGTATTTGTACTGTGAAGCATTCCATTGAATTACTAAATGTGCCCAGGTGTTTATCGTAAAACTCAGACAGGTGGAACCGGAATAATTACCGCCGGCGCAAAGCCGTGGCGCATTGTCGACATCGGTCGCAAGATAAACTTCGAAAACCCCCGTCCCGTCTTTTTTAAAATAGAAAGACTGATTATCGTTGGCATCCAGTCGATTGACATAAGCCCAAAAATCCAGCTTTCCCTCGGTCGAAGTTGTAAAATCACCCCAAAGCCTATCGTGAGTAATCACGTCGCAACTGCCGCAAACCCTGGCCGATTTTGTGCTACCACCGTGAGCATAGTCAATCGAAACTGAAGCGTTGTAGCTGTTAGATGAAACCCACTGACCCTGACCGTCCAAAAGTGAACCATCCACATAGGATTCGAAAGTATCACTAATGACCCCCGGTGACGGGCTGGGTGAAGGCGAGGGTGAGGGTGAAGGAGAAGGGCTCGGTGACGGTGACGGGCTGGGTGATGGACTAGGGCTGGGCGAAGGAGACGGGGTCGGACTAGGGCTCGGCGAGGGACTCGGGCTGGGTGACGGCGAAGGACTGGGGCTCGGCGAGGGGGTTGGAGACGGTGAAGGAGAAGGAGACGGACTGGGACTCGGTGACGGCGAAGGACTGGGGCTAGGAGAGGGTGTAGGCGACGGCGAAGGACTGGGTGAAGGAGAGGGGCTGGGGCTGGGTGATGGGCTAGGACTCGGACTAGGATAGATTTTGGTTTGGCCTAGAAAATTAGTCGGGCTGGGCTGGGCTTTGACCTGAAAATCGCTTAGATTATTACCCGTATCCGTACCGCTGCCAATTCTTTCCAGGCTTTGGCCGCTGGTTAAGGCGGCCGAGGCGGTTCCCTCTTTAACCAAGGGGCTGCCCCAGCCAAAAGCATCGATCTTGGCCTTTTCCGCTCTCTCGTGAGTCAAGGTGGCGACGTCAAAGCCGAAAAGAGCCAGACCGCCGCCGTCATTACTCATTTGTCCCGAAGTATAAGGGTTGTTGTTTCGGGCCTGGGTGTCGGCGCTGGGATTGCCGCCGCTGTCAGGGAAGTTGTAAACGCCGATCAGATAATAGCCGTGGCTCGGCAGGCTGGCGGCCGGCAAAGACCATCTTTTACTCGGATCGCCCCAGTTGTACGAAGCGGCGTAATGGTTGAGATAAAAACCGCTGAGATTGACCGCTTCTGAATTGGGGTTATAGAGCTCGACGAATTCGTCGGGGCCGGTTTGCACCTCGTTGATCAAAACCTTGGGCTGGGTCTGAAAAGTCTGGCTGGCCGACCAACTCTCGTTTCCCCTGGCGTCGCGGTTCTTGTAGCGGAAAGAGTAAGCCGTCTTTAGGCTCAAGTTCTCGAGGTAAAAGACGTGCCTCTGAGAGGCGGCGTTGTCAGAAAGGCTGCTGCCGTAACTCGTCGTCGGGCCGTATTCCAACTGCGCGGTTGAGTCTTCGTCGGTCTGCCAGGAAATGACGACAAAATTAGACGAAGTCTGGACGAGCAAACCAGAAACGGTCGGCGGCAAAGTATCAATCGTGCCGCCGCCGGCCTGAGGCGAAGGACTAGGAATCGGTGAAGGACTGGGCGATGGACTAGCCGATGGGCTAGGAGTCCTGAGCGGACTCGAAGGACTGGGCGAAGGACTAACCAGAGGACTGGGCAAGGGAGACGGCGAGCGCGCCGGTGAAGGCGAGGGTGAAGGGCTCGGCTTTGGGCTCGGCGAAGGGCTGGGAGACGCGCTGAGTGTTGATTTTGGACTAGGAACGGGACTGAGCAGGGGCCGAGTGACCGCCGCCTGGACCAGGCTGGAAAGGGACGAATCGGGCAAAGCCAATGGCAGGACCTCTGTCACCTTCTGGCTCAATGTATCAATCTGCTCCTTCAAATCATTGATTCCCGTCTGGTCCAGTTCTAGGCCAACCGCCGCCGTCACGGCCGAGGGATTGTTAATAATGGTTTCCTCCGACGACAATAATCCGACCAGTCCCCCGGTGGCAGCTTTGAGATTGATCTGATCGATTAGACTAGCCAATAAATTCTTGATTCGAGCGAGCTCGGCGGCCGCCTTATCGAGAAAAGGCTTCGGCTGGGGTTGGGCAAATTGAGAGTTATTGAGTCCGGCGGAAATAATCGAGCCAATTTCTCCGGCGAACTTTTCTTTAAATTCCGGCTTGACGCCAAAAGCATCAGTCTTTTGCCCCCAAGCATCCCAAAGGCTAGCGAATCGAAGGGCAAGCTGATCATAATTATCCTTGTCTGCCCCTGATCTAAACCTTTTTCCTTCTACGAGAGAAAGTTTTGCTGCCCATCCCATTTCCGCCTTGGCGTCTTCCCAGGCAACTTGATGGCTCTCGCCGCCTCTCCTTGAGTCAAAGTAGCGCCAAATTCCATCATAAAGCTTTTCCTGACTTAAAACATGAAGGGTATTAAAAATAGCGATGGTCTTGCCGGTAATAGCAAAAGAACTCAAGCTTAAACTAGTTATGGGCGTGGCGCTGGCTCCGCCTTGTCTAATAAGCTTGAAAAAAACCGTAATCATATCAAAGCTAATGTCCTCACCCCGGTCAACTATATTCAATCGAGAATTAACGACCGAATCAAAATAATCCCGGGCTTTTTCCTTATAGGATTGGGAAGAAACCATGTCGATCAGATCGAATTCGTTCATGGCGCTCAAAACCAAAAGGCCGTAACTGATGTCAGCGCCGGTACTCGCGCCGCCGACGGTCAGGTTAAAAAGACTCCTGATCTGATCATCGGTAATGCTCACATTGGCAAAAGTTTTCAACGTGCCTAAGAAAAACTTAAAGCCGGCCACCGTCTTATTATCAATATTCAAAACTCCGCCCAGACCGATGTTGGCAGATAAAAAACCAACGGTTACTATCAAGGTAACCGTCAAAGCTATTATCTTACCATTTGCCATTAAGAATGACCTCACGGATAAATTCTTCGGAACCTCCATTAAAGACATAGATTCCTCTGGTTGTTTTTCCTATATATATGTAAGTATTTCCCAAGTG
>JACQQI010000006.1 GCA_016207115.1 Candidatus Nealsoniibacteriota bacterium | reverse complement strand
TTTATTCTTTCCGGCCGGCTGATCGTTAACGGCTTAATTCGGGTGGCCAAGTTTTTGAACTGGCGAGAATTTGTCGTTGGTTTCTTAATGATGTCCCTGGCCGCTTCTCTGCCCAATCTTTTTGTCGGCGTCAGCTCGGCTCTAAAAGGGATTCCCGAGCTGTCTTTTGGCGATGTCGTTGGCGGCAATGTGGTTGATTTAACCCTTGTCGCCGCCTTAGGAATACTCTTAAGCCAGGGGATTAGAGCGGAAAGCCGGATGGTTCAGATGAGTTCGTTTTTCACTCTCGGGGCAGCCATTCTGCCTTTAATTTTGGCCGCTGACGGGGAAATCTCCAGAATCGATGGCTTGGTATTAATCTTTGCCTTTCTGTTCTATGGCCTCTGGCTTTTCGCCAAAGAAGAAAGATTCACCAAGGTCTATCGCGACCACCCCGACAATAATAAATCTTTTCTTAAAAACCTCCTGAGTCTGATTTTGGGCATTGCCTTACTCGTCTGGGCCTCCCAGGGCATTGTCAACTCGGCCATTTTCTTTGCCGAAAAGCTAGCCCTGCCAATAGGATTGGTGGGAATCCTGATTGTCGGATTGGGCAATGTTTTACCGGAAACCTATTTTACCGTCCTCTCGGCCAGAAAAAAACAGGGCTGGTTGATTCTGGGCGACCTGATGGGTTCGGTCATTACCTGCGCCACTTTAGTTTTGGGTATTGTTGCTTTAATCGCCCCGATTAAAATCGCGGATTTTTCTCCTTATCTTCTGGCCAGAGCTTTTCTAATTATCTCGGCAATTTTCTTTTTGGTATTTTTAAGGACCGGCAAAAAATTAACCAGGAAAGAAGGTTTGTTTTTGCTCGGTCTTTACATTACTTTTCTCCTTTCGGAAATCTTCCTGAGGTGAAAAAACTTGAATCTCAGGACAAAATCTGTTAGAGTAGGGACATGTCAGTTTTTTATTCTATTCTGATCGTCGCGGGCCTAGTCCTAGGAGTGACGCTCCTGGTGATCCTGTTGATCAGAAATCTGCGGACTGACCGGCAGCAAAGCGAAGCCATCCTGAGCCTAGAAAGACGATTGACGGACCTGATGATCGGACAGATGAAGGATATCCGGAGCAGCGTGGACGGCACCTCGCAGACCCTGCACGAGCAAATACGCTCCTTCACCCGAGAAGCGACGCAAATCCGGGAAGACCTAAAACAGGTCCAGGAAAAAGTCCAAGACGTTTCTTCTTTCCAGGAAATCTTCCGCGTGCCCAACTTGAGAGGTCCCTGGGGTGAAGCGTCGCTCCAGCACATCTTGGGACAGCACTTTCCGGCCGAGCTTTGCCGCACCCAATATCTCTTTTCCTCGGGAGAAAGAGTGGACGCGGTGCTCAAGCTGCCCAACGGCAAGGTCCTGCCCATCGACTCGAAATTCCCCCTGGAAAACTTTGAGAAGATGGTTCAAGCTGCGACCAACGAGGAAAAAGAATCCTGGCGGGCCATTTTTCTGGAAGACGTTAAGAAACAGATCTTGGACATCAGTCAGAAATATATCTCACCCGCCGAGGGGACGACCGACTTTGCCCTCCTTTATATCCCGGCCGAAGCCGTCTATTATGAGATCATCAACGGCGCCAACCAGAAGACGGACATCGTCGCTTTTGCCGAAACCCGAAAAGTCATCCTCTGCTCGCCCAATACCATTTACCTGACGCTGCGCACCATCGAGCATTGGTTTAAAGACACCCAGATTTCCCGGCAAACCCAGGAGATATTGAAAAGGCTGGGACGGGTCCAGCAGGACGCCGTCAAATTGATGGAAGAGTTCCGCAAGCTGGGCAACCATCTGAAAAACGCCTCTTCGGCCTACAGCGATTCGGAAAAAAGACTAAATTTATTTGGAGAAAAAGTCGAAAAACTCATCGAGACCGGTGAAACTAAAAAAGATGAGCTCGGAGAAGGCTAAGAATAACAATATGTCATTAGCCATTATAAAAACCGGCGGCAAGCAGTACATCGTTGCCCCGGGACAAAAACTGAAAATCGAAAAGCTCCCCCAGGAAATCGGAGCCGAAATTGTTTTCGACCAAGTTCTGTTGGTAGAAAAGAACGAAAAAGTAGAGATCGGTCATCCTCTCGTCAAAGACGCTTCGGTCAAGGGAAAGGTCCTGCAGCAAGGGCGGGGAAAGAAAATCATCATTCAAAAATTCAAAGCCAAAGTCAGATATCATAAAAGAGCGGGGCACCGACAGCCCTACACCGAGGTTGAGGTCACCGAAGTTTAGATTTCCTTCCGACTTTCCAGCGCCGACGAGAGCGTCTCTTCGTCGGCGTATTCTATTTCGCCGCCGAGGGGCAAGCCCTGACCCAAACGGGTCATTTTTTTATTCAACGGCTTGAGGTGCCTTTCTAGATAAAGGGTGGTGGCTTCGCCTTCGGTCGTCGAGCTGATGGCCAAGATTATTTCCTCGAAGTTGGCGCCCGTCAGCCCGAACCTCTCCGGATTTTTGACTCTCTTCAAGAAGTCGTCCACCAGTTGATGATCGTTTTCTCTCTTTCTTAAAGGAGAAAGCAAACCGCCTAAGACGAAGTAAAGGCCCTTGTACTTCTTGGTTTTCTCGAGTAAAGCCAGGTCGGCTTCTTTTTCCACGACGCAGAGCCGGGCTCTATCGCGCCGAGGATCAAGACAGATCGGGCAAAGAGTTTCTTTGTCCGGGGATTCAAAGGGATTCAGGCAAAAAGAACAAATCTTGACCGCTTTTCTTAAAGAGGCAACCGATTTAAAGAGTTCGTCGAATTCATCTGACGGCTTCCGCAACAGGTAAAAAACAAAACGCGAGGCGGTTCTCGGCCCCACGCCAGGGAATCGGGAGAAGATGTCGATCAGTTTTTGAATCGCGGGAGAATACATCTATCTTCTTTAAGAAGACTAAGCTCCGCTTAAGTAAGGAACTCTCGCTCTTCCTTGGCCAGGTTTCTGAAGCTGGCAAATTGTTCGTTGAAGTAGAGTTCGACTTTGCCCACCGGACCGTTGCGGTGTTTGGCGATGATGATGTCAGCGATGTTCTTGCGGTCTGAATCCTGACGGTAACGATCTTCGCGGTAGATGAACAAAACCACGTCGGCATCCTGCTCCAGGCTCCCCGATTCTCTCAAATCAGCCAATCGGGGAATCTGGGGAGATCTCTGTTCCACGGCTCTCGAGAGCTGGGAAATGGCCAAAACGGGCACAGATAATTCGCGGGCCAGCCCCTTGAGAGAACGGGAGATCTCGGTGATCTGCTGAACCATGCTGTCGGTACCCATCCGTGGCTCGACCAATTGAAGATAATCGATGACGAGCAGGCCCAGCCCTTTATCCGCCTGGAGGCGGCGGGCCATGGCCCTCATCTGTAGAATGTTGGAGGTGGCGGCGTCGTCAATGTAAATTGGGGCTTCGGCCAGGACGCCCAGGGCCTGCTGGATTTTGGCAAAGTCGTTATCCTGGCCCCGGGAAGAAAGGGTGCCGGTTCTGATCTTCCAGAGGTCAACGCCGGACTGGGAAGCGATCAGGCGGTCGACGATCTGGTCCATGGACATTTCCAGGCTGAAAATGCCCACCGGCAGGTTTTCGTGAATGGCCACGTATTTGGCGAAATCTAAAGCCAAGGAAGATTTGCCCATGGAGGGACGGGAAGCCAAGATGACCAAGTCGGATTTCTGCAGGCCGGAAAGCATGTTATCCAGATCAATAAAGCCAGTGGGCACGCCCCGGGGGCCGCCTTCGTGACGGGAAAGGCGGTCGATCCTTTCAAAAGCCTCTTCCAGGCTGTCTTTGATGGGCAAGAACTTCTGGCTCAAGGATTTCTGAGTGATGGAAAAGATCTGTCTCTCCGCCTGGTCTAAAAGGACCTCGACGTCTTCTGATTCGTTGTAGCCCATCTGCCCGATCTCGTGGCTGGCGTCAATCAAGTCCCTCAGGATACGCTTGCGCTGGACGATCCGGGCGTAATTCAAAGTGTGGGCGGCCGTGGGCACGGTATTGACCAGCTGCGTCAGGTAAGAAGCATCGCCGATCACTTCGAGCTTTTCTTTCTCTTTGAGACGGCTGGAAACCGAAAGCAGATCGATCGGCTCGTTCCGCTCGAAAAGATCCATCATCGCCTGATAAATCTCCTGATGGATGGCTCGGTAGAAGTCGCGGGTCTGGAGGAAATCCACCACCTTGATGATGGCATTTTTGTCAATCAAAAGAGAGCCCAAGACCGACTGCTCGGCCTCGATGTTCTGCGGCGGCAATTTTTCCGGAGTGGGTTCGGCCATGCTGTTTCTAATCTAACAAAAGGGTCGGGCCTTGGCAATGAAAAGAATCCACCCTTAATGCACAGAAAAGGCGCATCCTGAATACTGACGCGCCTTTTCGTCTACCTTCTTCGGAAGGCTAAGCTTCGCTTACCCTTCCACGCGGAAACGATAGACTTGTTGCCCGGCGGCACTAACCTCGAGGACGTCTCCTCCCCGAAGAGAATAAATTCCGTCCGGACGCATTTTGGTGACGAAGAATTTGAATCGGCGGCGGATAACGAAGGGGCCGCCGACCTTGGTCATGGCTTCCAGGCTGCCGTCCGACCAGCACAACGTGGTCAGCCAAACCGACTCGAGCTGACTAAGTCCGAAGTCAGTAAGACTAATATCGCGCTGGTTAGGTGGTATTTCAACCCGAGCAACGTCTTCGCGACCATCTAGATAGTGAATGTACATTGGATAACCCTCCTCTGTCCGTCGTAGTTTTCAATTCTACAATAATTCTGTTTTTTGTCAACCAAACATTGACTTTCATAAATAAATATGGTATAATTTAGCCAGACTGGAACCCGGGAGGGAAGCGATGGTAAAGAGAATCCTGATCGCCATACTGATCGTGGTCGGTGGGCTCGCGTTCACCGTCCTGATCGTTGCCCTGGCGATCGCCAATTTCCTCTGGCAGATCAAATTCGCCTTATCTCTGCCATAGGAAAAAAGACCCTGATCACGAGTTGATCAGGGTCTTTTCTTTTCATTTCTTTTTCAGTTGAGTTCCTTTGGGGGTATCTTCGATCCGCCAGCCGAGCTTTTCAACTTTCTGCCTGATTCTGTCGGCCTCCGCCCATTTCTTTTCTTGCCTCAGCCTTTCTCTCTGTTCGACTAGTTTCTTCGCTGCCTCCGGCGCGGCTAAGCTTTGGGGACGGGTTTGGGCAATCTTCAAGCCCAAAACTCGATCAAAGTCAACCAGGAGTTCATATTTTTCGGCTGGCTTTAAGGTTTTGTCTTTCAGCATCTGCCAAGTCAGAGCCAAGGCCTGAGCCACGCCGAGATCTTGAGATAGACTCTCGACAAACCTCTTCTGGTATTTCTTTAGATTAGGACCTTGGCGGACCGGCTTGGCTATTTTCAACTCAACGGCTTTTGCGTAAAGACTATCCAGGGCTTTCTGTGAAGCCCCAAGCCCTTCCCAGGTAAAATTCAGGCCCTGGTGGTAATGGGAAGTCAAAACAAGATAGCGTAGGGCTAGGGGATTGAAGCCCTTGGCCGCCAGGTCCTGGGCGGTGACCATGTTGCCCAGGCTCTTGGACATCTTTTCGCCCTCGATGACGAGCCAGTCGTTGTGCAGCCAAAAGTTGGCCGTCTGACTGCCAAAGGCGCCAAAGGCCTGAGCGACCTCGTTGGTGTGGTGAACCGGAACGTGCTCCTTGCCGCCGGTGTGGATGTCGAATTTCTGGCCCAGGTACTTGGTGGACATTCCGGTGCACTCGATGTGCCAGCCGGGAAAACCCGTTCCCCAGGGAGATTCCCATTTCATAATGTGCTCGGGCTGGTTGGTTACCCATAAGAGAAAATCCCAGGGTTTCTTTTTCTCCGGGTCCACCTCGACGCGGCTGCCCGAGAACTGTTTTTTTAAATTGAGTCTGGCGAATTGGGCGTAGTCCGGGAACTTGGTCGTGTCAAAAACCAGGCCTGTCTTGGTCTTGTAGGCGAAACCATTCTTCTCGATTTTTTTAATCAGCGCAATTTGTTCTTTGATATGGTCGGTGGCGCGGCACAAAACATCCGGCCTCTTAATGTTCAGCAAATCAAGACTGTTGGTGAATTGTTTGATGTATTTATCGGCGATCTCCCAGACGCTCAATCCTTCTCTTTTGGCGCCTTTTTCCATTTTGTCTTCGCCCGCGTCTTCGTCCGAAGTCAGGTGGCCCACGTCGGTAATGTTCATGACCCACTTGACCCTATACCCCAAGTATCTCAAAAACCGGACCAGGACATCCCACTGAACATAGGCATACATATGGCCGATGTGCTGGTTCCAATAGACCGTCGGTCCGCAGGAGTAAACGCCAACAAAGCCATTTTTCAGAGGCTTGAATTCCTGTTTTTTCCTGGTCAGGGTGTTGTAGAACTTGATCTTATCCATAGCGAGTACGATATATCGGGCGGCGATACCGCCCGCTATAGAATTATCTTACTATAAAAGTCATGTTTTTGAAACTCGTAAAAATAAACAAGCCTTGAATCTGTTTTTTCCAGACTCAAGGCCCGTTTTTTGTGCCGCTCACGCGGTAATAGCCGGCAGGCGGTCGCGATTGAGAAAAAGAATGACCGCTGCGACCATCGCGAGAGCGACGACGAGCGCGACGATGCGCTTCATGGCCAATCACCTCCTTTGGCTTTTAGGGTAGCCGCAACCTGCTGCGGCGGGATAAAAAACACTAGCACGCCGCCCGCCAATGTCAATGCTTTGACCCTTATCAGCGGCTGTGTTAAATTGAAATAACATGAAAAAAGATCTTTTAATCTCATTACTCATCGGCGAAATCAGTTCTTGGTTAATACTCTTAATCTCCCAGAACCTTTTTCAGGGCCTGAAATTTTGGTGGCTTTTACCGATCATCTTTCCGTTGCTCTGCGCCGGGGGCATGTTCGTCGCCCTTTTCTTTAAGAAAAAGCTCTTCATCCTTTACCAGTTCGCCAAGTTCTTTCTGGTGGGAGGCCTGAACGTACTGGTGGACCTGGGCGTCTTAAACCTTTTAATTCTCATTTCCGCCGTCAGCGCCGGCCTTGGGTATTCTGCTTTTAAGGGAGTTTCCTTTCTGGTCGCGACGACCAATTCCTACTTCTGGAACAAGAGCTGGACCTTTGGCTCGCGCCAAGACAAATTCGGTCAGTTTCTGGTCGTCAGTGCCATTGGTTTTCTGGTCAATGTCGGCACGGCTTCTTTGGTCGTCAATCTCATCGGCCCCCAGTTCGGGTTGAATCTTAAGACCTGGGCCAACCTCGGCGCTCTCGTGGGCAGCGTTGTTGGCCTCGCCTGGAACTTCCTGGGTTACAAATTTGTCGTTTTCAAATAAGCAAATCTTAGCCTTTTTACAAAGTAAAAAGGTAGTTATATGAATCAGGTTTTCTATCGCAAGTATAGACCGAAGAGTTTTTCGGAAGTCATCGGCCAAGAACACGTCGTTCAAACCCTGACCAACGCTTTAAAGTCGGGGGCCGTTTCCCATGGTTATTTGTTTTCGGGGCCCCGGGGATCGGGCAAAACGACGCTGGCCCGGCTTTTGGCCAAAAGCGTCAATTGTTCTAACCGTGGTTCGACGGGCTCACCAGAACCGTGCAACCAATGCGACAGCTGTCGGGAGATCAACGAGGGCCGGAATATTGATTTGACCGAGATTGACGCCGCCTCCCACCGTGGCATTGATGAAATCAGAGAGCTGAAAGAGGGGATTAAGTTTTCACCGACTAAATCCAAGTATAAGGTTTTCATCATTGATGAATCCCACCAGCTGACCAAAGAGGCCGCCAATGCGCTTTTGAAAACCCTGGAGGAACCGCCGGCCCACGCCATTTTCATTCTGGCCACGACTGAACTGCACAAGATGATTCCGACCATTGTTTCGCGCTGTCAGCACTTTGAGTTCCGAAGGCTGAAGTTGGCCGAGATCATCCAGCGCTTAAGGTTCATCGCGGGAAAAGAGGGAATCAAGATCGACCCGGCGGCCTTGGAGATGATCGCCCTGAGCTCGGGAGGATCCTTCCGCGACGCCGAGGGTTTGCTGGATCAGGCCGCGGCTTTTTCTGGTCAAGCAGACAAAAAAGAGACCACCATCTCCGCCGAGGACCTGAGAGAGCTGATGGGTGTTGTCGAGGTACAAAAAATCAGCCGACTGATGGATCGGCTCGCGGAAAAGAACGCCGCCCAGGCCATCATCCTTCTCAACGCGGCTTTTGACCAAGGAGCGGATTTGTCGCAACTGGTCATCGGGTTGATCGGCCACCTCCACGCCACCCTGATGTATAAAATCGGCGGTGAGCAGCTGCACGATCCCTTGAGCGACGGCCTGACCGATGAAGAGTTCCAGAAGTTGAAAGAACGAGCGGGGAAATTCCCGGAAGAGGAGCTGCGCCGCTTGATCAATCTCTTGCTCGAAGCGCAACAGCAGATGAAATCTTCGCCGATCATCCAGCTGCCCCTGGAGCTTGCTTTCGCCGAGTTCTGCGGTATATAACCATTATCCATTGCGGGGTCGTCTAATGGCAGGACAACGGCCTTTGAAGCCGTTTATGAACGTTCGAATCGTTCCCCCGCAGCCCTTCGTCGCTTCCGCTCCTCAGGGTCTTCGACCTCTATTGTGTAAAAAAGACGAAAGCGCTGACGCTGAGCAAAGCGAAGCGGAAGTGATACATTATGAAGTTTTACGTCTATATCCTTGAGTGTGCCGACGCGTCTCTGTATGTTGGTTGCACCAATGATCTTGACCGACGCGTCAAACAACATGGTCAATCGAAATTCGGAGCCCACTATACAAAAATTCGGCGGCCAGTAAAATTACTATATTCAGAATCATTTTCTACTCTCCGAAAAGCCCGACAACGCGAAATCGAAATCAAAGGCTGGAGCCGCGAGAAAAAACTTAATTTAATAAAATCCAAATGAATAAGAAAACCCTCTTTTTGATACAGCAGGCCGGGCTGCTATTGCAAACGCCTCGGTCGCACGTCCGCAACCTGGGAACGGCTTTTGATACCGTTGCTTCCCACAGCCACCACGCCTCGATCATTGCCTATTGCTTGGCGCGAATGGAAAAACTCAACCACGCAGAGGCGATGAAAGCGTTGAGTATGGCCGCTTTTCATGACCTGGCCGAAGGACGGACGGGGGACCTGGATTTTGTTTCAAAGAATTACACCAAAGACGACGAGGAACAAGCGATTAAAGATCAGTTTAAAAATATTGATTTCGGAGGCGACCTAGAAAGACTGCTCGGAGAATACAACGAGAGAAAAACTTTGGTCTCCAAATGCGCGAAGGATGCTGATTCACTGGCGCAGATGTATCACGAATGGGTTTTGACCTGGAGAGGAAACAAACTTGCTCAACAGTGGTTCGAAGGGGATTTTATCGAACGCGTTCCCAATTTCCACACAAAATCAGCCAGACAACTGGCCTTCGCCATGAAAAAGAGTAACCCAAACGAGTGGTGGTGGGATGAGTTCGTGACGAAAGACGGAAAAGCCAAAACGAAAGAACATCTGTTAGGGAAGAATTACTCGGGTAAAAAGAAGAAATAATAGCTCCAATCCAAATGTATCGTTCTGGAGGTCAAAAATCGTTAAAATTTCTCTGAAAACCTTGGTTCCGAGGTAAATGAGAAAGTCGGGTTTCCGTAATGGCCAATCCATCGTTGTTGATGGCGGCAAGAGCATTGCCGACCGGCATCGGTTCTAACTTATAAATCGGTTGAATTTTGTTAATTTCACCCCTCACCGGCTTCGACAAAAGCGGCTTTTTGTGCTAAAATAGAGACATGTACAATTGGAGCGTCGACACCAAAAGACTGAAACAGAACGAGGACGCCTGGAACAAATGGCGTTTGGAGCAGATGATTAATTTTGGCTTGGCGGGAAAAAAGATTTCCCGCCGTCTTTTGCTGAAATATTGGGACCAACTGAATCTTGATCCTCAAAAAAAGGATTTCTTGAGCTTTCTGCTATGGGGAAAAAAGTGACGACGAGCGAGCAGGAAAAGTTTCTCGATTTTGTCTCCGTTACGCCAGAGCTAGGAGAGAATTTCTATTTCACCGGCGGGACGGCTTTGAACAAGTTCTATCTCCGACACCGTTTTTCCGAAGACTTGATAAAAAGGTGTCAGGAACCTTTTATG
>JACQQI010000002.1 GCA_016207115.1 Candidatus Nealsoniibacteriota bacterium | reverse complement strand
ATGAAAAAAGAGGTTTTCAAAATCAAGGGAATGGATTGTGCGAGCTGCGCCTCGACGATTGAAAGAGCGATCAAAAAATTGCCGGGAATTAAATTTGCCGAGGTTAATTTTGCCTCGGAATCCCTTTTGCTGGAGTTCGACGAAGAAAGGGTCAGCGTCACTGATCTGGGCAAGGCAGTCAAGGACAGCGGCTACAATCTCGTTTCGGACTCAGCGGCCGACGCGGTTACGGAAACGCTGTTTCTGAAAGTTTCTGGCATGGATTCGAATCACTGCGCCATGGTTGTCGAAAAGGCCATAAAATCTCTCGACGGCATCGTGGCCGTCAGCGTTGATTTTGCTAATCAAAGGGCCAAGATTGTTTTTGATCCCCAAAAAGCTTCTACCAACCAGATCGAGACAGTGATTCAAGGGGCCGGCTACAAGGCCGTTCTGGAAAAAGAGGACAAAGAAGACGCGCTAGAAAAAGAAAAACAGGAGCGCCAGATTGAATTGACGCTTTTGAAAAAGAAGCTCGTGGTTAGCGCGATCCTTTCCGTGCCGATATTTTTCGGCAGTTTTCCCGAATGGTTTGGATTTTTGCCGGGATTTTTGGTCGATCCCCGGGTTTTGTTCCTTTTGGCCTTCCCCATCCAATTCTGGGCTGGCTCCCGATTCTATTCCGGCCTGAGGCTTCTTTTCAAATATCGGACCGCCGATATGAACACTCTGATCGCCGTCGGCACCTTGTCCGCCTTCCTTTACAGTGCGGCCGTCGCTTTCTTTCCTTTGGCTCTCGGCCAAAGCTCAATCGCGGCCAAGACCTACTTCGATACTTCCTCGATCATCATCGTCCTGATTCTCTTGGGCCGGTATCTGGAGCTTTTGGCCAAGGGTCGGGCCTCTGAGGCGATCAAGAAATTAATGAAGTTGGGAGTCAAAACGGCCAAGGTGGACAGGAATGGCCAGGAGATGGAGGTCCGGATTGAAGAAGTCGAGGTCGGCGACGTCATCATTGTTCGTCCCGGCGAGAAAATTCCGGTTGACGGCGAAATTATTGAAGGCTACTCGCAGATTGACGAATCGATGGTGACCGGGGAGAGTTTACCGACGACCAAAACCACCGGCGGTCAGGTCATCGGCGCTACTGTCAATCTGACCGGTTCTTTCAAATTCCGGGCGACCAAAGTCGGCCAGGAAACTCTCTTGGCGCAGATCATTAAAATGGTCCAGACCGCCCAGGGGTCAAAGGCGCCGATTCAGAGGTTGGCCGATTTGGTTTCCGGCTATTTTGTCCCCGCCGTAATTTTAATCGCCGTCTCAACCTTTGTTTTCTGGTTCATTTTCGGACCCCCGCCGGCTCTCGCTTTTGCTTTGGTGAATTTTGTCGCCGTTCTCATCATTGCTTGTCCTTGCGCTCTGGGATTAGCCACTCCCATGGCGATGATGGTGGGTATCGGAAGGATGGCCGAAAAGGGAATTTTGGTCAGGGACGCCGCTTCTTTAGAAGTGGCCGGTAAAATTCAGAGTATTGTTTTTGATAAAACCGGAACTTTAACCAAGGGTAAGCCCGCTGTGACCGACGTTTTGGCCGTCGCCGGGAACAAAGAGGTCGAAGTTCTTCAAATCGCCGCCAGCCTGGAAAACCGGTCAGAACACGTTTTGGCTAAAACTATTGTCGAGAAAGCGAAAGAAAAAAACACGGAGTTATTTGAAATTGCCGAATTTGAAGCGGTCGTCGGCAAAGGAGTGAAGGCGAGACTCAAGGGGCAAGATCCAGAAACGTTTCTGATCGGCAACCGAGCCCTCATCGGGGAAAACGATGTCTTAATCAGCCGAGAGGTTGAGGGAAAAGCCGAGGAATTGGAGAATCAAGGCAAGACGGTCGTGATTCTCGCCCGCCGCGATCGGGTCTTGGGATTGATTGCCGTGGCCGATACCCTGAAACCAGAAACGAGAGAGTTCATCGAAGATTTAAAAAACAAGAACCTGGAAATTTGGATGATCTCGGGCGACAACGAAAGGACCGCCCAGGCCGTCGCCAGAGAGCTGGGAATAGAAAAAGTCATGGCCCAAGTCCTGCCGCAGAATAAAGCGGTTAAGATTCAAGAATTGCAGGCTCAGGGGAGAAAAGTAGCCATGGTGGGTGACGGCATCAATGACGCCCCGGCCTTGGCTCAGTCAGATCTCGGCATCGCCATGGGAGAAGGAACGGATATTGCCATGGAGGCCGGCGACGTCACCCTGATGCGCGGCGATTTGAGGCTGATTTCCGGCACCATCGACTATTCAAAAAGAATCATGATGATCGTCAAGCAGAATCTTTTCTGGGCTTTTTTCTACAATATCGTTCTGATCCCGGTCGCCGCCGGGGCTCTCTACCCGTTTTTCGGCATTCTCCTGAATCCGGTTCTGGCCGCCTCGGCCATGGCTTTTTCCTCTCTGTCGGTCGTCCTCAATTCTTTGCGATTGAAAAGGGACTAGTTTAGAGTTAAGATCAAGCAAGAAACCTCGTCGTTAGAAATTAAAAAAACATGAGAAAGACAATTTTAGTTTATTTAATCGTTGGACTGGTTCTCGTCGCTGGTCTTTATTGGTTGATCCGCCGGGGCGCCTCTCCAGGAAATTCGCCTCCGCTGACACCCTTGGCTACGCCATTAACCAGCGCTTTACCAAATCCTTCGCCCGCCGTCTCAACTGAAGCCAGGCAGATCGACGTTACGGGCGATGAATTTAGTTTTGATCCGACCCTAATTAACGCCAGGGTCGGGGAAAATATCAGGATCGTTTTCACCAACGCTGGCCGTTTTCCCCATAATCTGGTCATCGAAGGCGTAGCCCAGAGTCAGATTATTGGCAGTGGAGAGTCCGACGCCTTTGAATTTGTTGTTCCGCCGGTCGGAGAGTATTCCTTTCTTTGTTCCGTTCCCGGCCACGCAGCGGCCGGAATGAAAGGCGTGTTAAAGGTCGAATAACATCTGCTAATTTTCTTATCTCATGGCGCGAAAAGTAATTAAAACCGCTCACGGCCCATTTGAAGTGAAACCGCAGGAGAAGTCGGTTTGGATTTGTCAGTGCGGCCTGTCAAAAAACCAGCCCTTTTGCGACGGTTCGCACCAGAAAACCCTGGACGAAAAAGAGGGCCAGGTTTACGAGTACGACGAAAAGGGCCACCGCCGGGAAGTAAAAAATAATCAGTGAACGATTTTAACTTTAAAATTGCCGGCGAGGCGGGTTACGGCATTGCTTCCGCGGGACTGATTTTCGCCAAAACGGCTTTAAGGTCCGGCTATTCCGTTTTTGATTTCAACGAATATCCTTCTCTGATCCGCGGCGGCCACAATGTTTATGGCGCGCGAGTGGCGGAAGAAGAAGTCTACTCCCCATCGTTCGGGACCGATCTTTTAATCGCGCTCAACCAGAAGGCGGTTGAGCGGCACACGAAAGAATTGTCTCCGGGGGCCTGGGTCATTTTGAATTCAGACAAGGCCACTGCTCCGGCTCCGGACTTTTCTCCGGGAATAAATATTCTACCGATTCCCCTGATTAAACTCGCCCAGGAGAACGGCGCCCCGGAGGTGATGATGAACAACGTCGCCTTGGGCGCGGCCATCTTTCTACTCGGAGGTGATTTTAAAATCCTGGAATCGGCCGTTCACGACGTTTTTTCCTCAGCCAAGCCAGAGATCATCGACCTGAATATTAAGGTCGCTCGGGCCGGTTTTGACTTCGCCCAAAAGAATTTCAAGAAAAGAAAGATCCTTTTTAATCTGAAAAAGAAGCGGGCGGGAAAACCCCTGCTCCTGACCGGCAACGACGCTCTTTGTTTGGGCCTGATCAAAGCGGGTTGTAAATTCTTTGCCGCCTACCCCATGACGCCGATCAACTCCATGATCGCTTACTGGGCGGCCAAGGCCAGAGAATTAAATCTAGTCTATTACCAGCCCGAGGACGAGATCGCCGGCATTAATTCAGCCCTGGGCGCCGCCCACGCCGGCCTGAGAGCGTGCGTGGCCACTTCCGGCGGCGGCTTCTCTTTAATGGTTGAAGCTTACGGCCTGGCGGGCATGACCGAAACTCCCCTGGTCATCATTGAGGGCCAGAGGAGCGGTCCCTCGAGCGGCTTGCCCACCTGGACCGGCCAGGGGGATCTGAGGTTTGTCTTGGGAGCCGGCCAGGATGATTTTCCGAGGGTCGTTTTGGCTCCGGGCGACCCCGAAGAATGTTTCTGGCAAGCGATCGAAGCTTTCAATTGGGCGGAAAAGTATCAGCTGCCCGTGGTCATCCTCGTCGATAAATATCTTTCTGAGAGTCGGCAGACAATTTCTTCCTTAGACGAGACCCGGGTGAAAATTGATCGCGGCCTTCTGTTCTCTTCCACCGCCCAAAGCGAGGATTATCGCCGATATCGATTGACCGAAAACGGCATTTCGCCTCGAGCTTGGGCCGGCCAAGCCGATTTAACTTTTTTCACCAGCTCTTACGAGCACGACGAATCGGGTTGGGCCGAAGAAGGGATTGAGAATCGGAAAGCGATGATGGAAAAGAGGATGAGAAAGCTGGAAACTCTCAAAGAAGAAATGCCCCCGCCGTCAATTTACGGTCCGTCCGAAGCTCCGCTCGGACTCATTTCCTGGGGGTCGAACAAGGGAGCCATTCGGGAGGCGCAGAAAATCCTGCGAGTCCAAGGCACGGAAACGAAATTTCTCCACCTGAATTTTCTGAACCCTTTTCCCGTTGAAGCCGTGGCCGATTTTTTCCGTCGCTCTTCAAAAATCTGGCTGGTCGAGCAGAATATAACCGGACAACTCGCCGAGCTCATCCGGGCTCGGACTGGATTGGAGATCGAAAACCGGATTTTAAAATATGACGGTCGCCCCTTTCTCCCAGAAGAAATTGCCGTGAAGATTAAGGAAATTACATGACCCACGATTTTAAAACTTCCGCCGAGATCGTTTGGTGCCCGGGCTGCGGCAATTTCGGCATTTGGGCGGCTCTGCAAAAAGCTTTTCAGGAATTGAGCCTGAAGCCGGATCAGATTTTGGCCGTCTACGGCATCGGCTGCCACGGCCACATGGCCAACTATTTAAAGATCAATAACTTTGAAGGGCTGCACGGCCGGGCCCTGCCCCTCGCCACGGGCGCCAAAATCGCCAACCAGAACCTGAACGTTTTGGCCATTGTCGGCGACGGCGATCAATTGGGCGAAGGCGGCAATCACCTGGTTCACGCCTCCCGGCGCAACCCCAATCTCACCTGTGTTTTGCACAACAACCAATTGTATTCTTTGACGGTGGGCCAGGCCTCGCCCGCCTCGGAAAAAGGCCTAAAGACCAAATCGACTCCTTGGGGCGTTTTCGACCCGCCCCTGAATCCCCTCGCCCTGGCCCTGGCTTCGGGAGCGACTTTTGTTGCCCGAGGTTTTGCCGGCGACCTGCCTCATCTAACCAAGGTTTTGGTGGCCGGAATGAAACACCAAGGTTTTTCTTTGGTCGAAGTCTTGCAGCCCTGCCCGACCCTCAATTACCTCAATACTTTTACTTGGTTTAAAGAAAGGGTTTACAAGCTCGAAGACAAGGGTCATTTACCTCAAGACAAAACGGAATCTTTTAGAATGACCCAAGAATGGGGAGAGAAGATCCCGCTGGGAATTTTCTATCAAGAAGAGAGGCCGACTCTAGAAGAACAATTGTTGCCGGAGAAAGACGAGATTTTGGCCGAACAATCTTTAGAGCTATCAATCGAAAAACTGTTGACCGAATTCCGCTAAAAATATCTTAAAATAAAAACACCGTTGTTGGACGGTGTCGCGAAAACCCCGGCGTCACTCCGGGGCTTTCTGTTTTCAATCTGCTCGTCCAGAAAGACTAAAGACTCAGATCCGTGCCCGGGTCTTCGCCAGTTGGTAAAGACTTGCAGGCCTTTCGGTCAGTCGTGAATTGGTTCCAGGCACTGAGGCGGGACTGATTGAATACTTTTTTGGCTTCCTTTTGAGCCGTTCTGAATTTGTTCCAGGCGCTGTTGATCGCCGTTCTTCTTTGGATCCGATCAACGATATCCCAAGCCGTCAAGAGTTCGCTTTTTCTGGCCTGGAGAGCGGATTTCGCCGAGGCAGAGAAGGTATCAAAAGCGGTTTGGACGGCTGTTTCTCGTTTATCGACGGCCGTTTTCACGCAGGCGATATTCTCGACTTTGGTCGACGGCGCGGTGGTCGCATTTTGAGCGCGGGCCACCAGCCCCAGGGAGACCAAAAAGGCGGCGAGCATCAACGCGGCGCAATATTTTTTTGCCATAGCGCGAAGCGATATATCGGGCACTCTGCCCGCTATGAGAATCACTTTAAATGGTCGTTTTAGAGATTCGACCTTTATTCTGTCGGGGGCCGCGGATTTGCACCGCGAATCGCCCGCTCCCAAAGCGGATATGTTGCTGTTACACCAGCCCCCGCCTTTTCCACTCTATCTTGATTTGATGTATAATTCAAGAATGCAGCCGAAAACCTTTTGGGATTCGATCAATATCTCCAAACAGTGTCATAGATACGGCCTGCCTCTTTGGCAGTGCCCCCAATTTCTCTTTCTGGTTTTAGGTCTGGTGGTTATCACCTCCTCGGTCGCTATTTATTTCATCGGCCTGGGCCACGCCGAGGACCCCGAGATCGTCGTCCTGATTGTTCTGGGGCTGTCCGCGTTTTTGATGATTATTGGTTTCTCTATCACTCAAAGTTTTGAGAGATTGGCCGAGGTGGCGCGGATGAAAGCCGAGTTCATCAGCGTCGTTTCTCATCAGCTGCGGGCACCCCTGGCCAATCTGAGATGGATTACCGATTTATTAATCTCGGGTCGGGTCGAGAACGTGCCCGAAAAACAAACCAACTATTTGCAAATCTTGAGAGAGAACGGCCAGCGCATGGACGAATTGGTTTCCGATCTTTTGACCGTTTCTCGGATTGAGAGCAACGAGTTTTTGTTCAAGAAGGAGAAGGCCTCTCTGCTGGAATTAACCCAGAGAACCGTGAATCGATTAGATTCCCTGGCCCGCGCCTCCAACGTCGAGGTTAAGCTATCGGCAGAAGATAACTTACCCGAAGCTTTCTTCGATCCCTTCCAGATCGGCCAGGTCATCGAAAACCTCCTAGACAACGCCATTCGCTACATCAAGGGCCGGGGTTGTGTCAACGTGGTCGTGAGTCAAAAAAACAACTATCTTCATCTTGAGGTGAAAGACGACGGCATCGGTATTTCCCGCGAAGACCAGAAATACATTGGTCAAAAGTTTTTCCGCGGCAGCAATGCTTTTCGCCATCAGTCTCAAGGATCAGGCCTGGGTCTTTACATTGCCAAGGCCATCATCGAAAAATCGGGCGGCAAACTGGGCTTTAAGTCGGAAGAGGGCCAAGGGTCAACTTTTTGGTTCACATTACCAATTAAATAAAAACCAACCATGCCCAAAAAAATTCTTTTCATCGAAGACGAGCCGGTTTTGCAAAAGACTTTCGGTGACGCCTTGGCGCCAGAGGATTGCGAGGTCGTCGCCGCCATTGACGGCGAGACGGGCTTGCGCCTGGCTCAGAGCGAAAAGCCAGATTTGATCCTTTTAGATCTGATCCTGCCCCGGCTGCACGGCCTCGAAGTCCTAAAAAAGCTGAAAGAGGCGGAAGCGACCCGGCAGATCCCGGTAATCATTCTGACCAATCTTGAGGACGTCAAGAATATTGAGACCGCCCTAGAGCTGGGCGCGACCACCTATTTAGTCAAGGCCAATTACAGCCTGAATGAAATCGTGGACAAGGTTAAGAAAGCTTTGTCGAATTAGCCCTCATCTATGCGCGTCGAACCCCAACAATTAAAAGCCTTTCTTCTGGACGCCAATTTACTCCAGGAGGAGCAGTTTGACGAAGCCGAGAAGATCAGCCGCGAAACCAATCAGAGGATTGGCGATGTTTTAATCTCCCGGGGCCTGATCGGGCAGGAAGAATTAGCCAAGCTCGAAGCCTACATTTTCGGCATCCCCTTTGTCAATTTAGAAAAAGAGAAAATCGATCCAGAGGCCTTAAAAATAGTTCCGGAGCCGATTGCTCGGACTCACAATATTGTTTCCTTTCGGAAGAGGGGCAACAACTTGGAAGTGGCCATGCTCGATCCGGACGATCTGGGGACCATCGATTTCATTAAAAAGAAGGCCAACTTGAAGATTTTGCCGCGCCTGACGACGATTCAAAGCATCAAGAATGTTTTGCGACAGTATCATCAGAGCCTGGAAGCCGAGTTTGGAGAAATCATTTCCCGACAGGCCAGGAGCTTGGGCGAAGATGTCTCGACTAAAAAAGAAGCGTCGACGATTAAGTCGGTCCGGGAGGAAGAAGAATTGACGCTCGAAGACGCAGAATTGGAAAAAGTGGCGCAGGATCTGCCCATCATCAAAATTGTTGACACTCTTTTGCGACACGCCATCTTGCAGCGGGCTTCGGATATCCACATCGAGCCGTTCGAAAAAGATATCCTGGTGCGCTATCGGATCGACGGCATCCTGCGGGAAGCCATGGTTTTGCCCAAGAGGGTTTTGGCCGGCATCATCGCTCGGATCAAGGTTTTGGCGAATCTGAAGCTGGATGAACACCGCCTGCCGCAGGACGGCCGCTTCAAAGTGGAAACCGAAGATTATAAGTATTCGATCCGCGTTTCGATTCTACCCGTTTTTGACGGAGAAAAAGTGGTCATGAGGCTCTTGGCCGAAAGCACCAAGGCTTTGACTCTGGAAGAGTTGGGTTTGAGTGGCGAGGCGCTGGAGAAAATTCAGACCAATCTGAGGAAACCCGTGGGCATGATTTTAGTGACGGGGCCGACGGGTTCGGGTAAGACGACGACCCTCTACGCCATGATGGAAATCCTGAACACGCCGGAAATCAACATTTCCACCGTCGAAGATCCGGTGGAGTACCGTATGCCCCGGACGAATCAGACTCAGGTCAATCCCAAGATCGGCCTGACCTTCGCTTCGGGGTTGAGGTCCCTGGTGAGACAGGACCCCGACGTCATCATGGTCGGCGAGATTCGGGACAACGAGACGGCCAGCCTAGCTATCAACGCGGCCCTGACGGGACACCTCGTTCTTTCCACGATTCACACCAATTCGGCGGCGGGCTCCATTCCCCGCTTGATTGACATGAAAGTGGAGCCCTTTCTGATTTCTTCGACGCTGAATGTCATTCTGGCTCAGCGCCTCGTCCGGCGCCTGACGGACGACAAAACCGCCTACAAACTCAAGGCTCCGGAATTGAAGAATATCGCCAAGTACTGTCACCTGGACAAAATTCTCACCGTCCTGAAAGAAGCCCGGCTCATCAAGCCCCAGGACGACTGGGAAGATGTCCATTTTTATCGGCCCAAACCCTCTCCGGAGTGCCCCGAGGGCTATCGGGGTCGGGTGGGCATCTATGAAGTTCTGGCCGTCAGCCCTTCGATTAAAGACCTGATTGTCAAAGAAGCTACGGCGGATCAAATCCAGGCCCAAGCGCAGCAAGAGGGCATGATGACCATGATTGAAGATGGCTTCATCAAGGCGGCCCAGGGACTGACCTCGGTAGAGGAAATTTTAAGGGTCATCATCGAGTAATGCCGAGATTCTCTTATACCGCCAAATCTCAATCGGGCGTGACGAAATCGGGTTTCTTGGAGGCCAAGGACGAACAGGAGTTGGCCAATTTTCTTCGTCAGGAAGGATTGTTTTTGATTTCTGCTCAAACCAAAGAGTTGTCTCAAGGGAATCGGGCCTCTATTTTTTCTTTTCAACGAGGCGTCAGTGTTTCCGATAAGCTCTTTTTCATCCGTAATCTGCGCGTCATGACCGTGGCCGGCGTTTCCCTGCCCCGGGCCATCGAGACCCTGTCCGCTCAAGCCCAGAACCAGCGGCTGAAAAAAGCCTTGGCCGAGATCGGAGAAAAAGTCGTCCACGGGCAGACCCTTTCGGAGGGCCTGCGGGAATATCCCGACATTTTCCCCGAGATTTTTCAGAACATGGTCAAGGTCGGAGAAGAGTCCGGCACCCTCGAGCAGGTTTTGAAAAACCTCAGCCAGCAGCTGGAAAAACAGCAAGAATTGAGGTCCAAGATCGTCGGCGCCATGGTCTATCCCATGGTGGTGGTTTCGGCCATGATCGGCATCGGTTTTTTAATGCTGATCATCATCGTTCCTCAATTGGCCGAGACTTTCGCCGAGTTAGAACTGTCTTTGCCCTTCACGACCCAGATCGTCATCGGTCTCGGCACCTTTTTGAGAACCCGCTGGTATCTCTTGCCCCTGATCATTCTCGGAGCGGTTTTTTCCGTACGCGGGCTTTCTCGCACTCAGGTCGGCAAACAATTCCTCGACAAAATCTTTTTGAAAATCCCGGTTCTTTCTCGGTTAGTCAAAGAGACGGCCGCGGCGAATTTTACTCGGACGCTTAGCTCTTTGATTAGCTCTGGCGTTCCTTTGGTGCGATCACTGGAAATCATCGCCGGGACGCTCAATAATATTTACTTCCGCAACTCGTTGCTCGAGGCGGCCGAGAAGGTGAGGAAGGGAGCGAGGCTTTCCGAATCCCTCAAGCCCTACGAAAGTCTCTATCCGCCCCTGGTCGTTCAGATGATCGAGGTCGGGGAAGAGACCGGCGAAACGTCGCAAATCTTAGAGCAGCTCGCCACCTTTCTAGAAGACGAAGTCGCCAACACGACAAAAAATCTGGCTTCTTTGATCGAGCCCTTGCTGATGCTGGCCGTGGGCGGCGCCGTCGGATTTTTCGCCATTTCCATGATTCAGCCGATGTATTCTATGCTCGAAGCTCTCTAGATGAAAAAACTATTTGCTCAAAGAGGCCTAACCTTAATTGAAACCTTGGTGGGGATTTTTTTGACCCTGATTGTTTTTTTGGGCATTTTTGGCGCTTATCAACTGGGGCTAAAAGTCATTATCCAAAGTCGCAACCGGATCGTGGCGACACAGCTGGCGGCCGGCGAAATCGAAAAGGTCAGAAATCTATCCTATGGTTCAATCGGCGTCGTCGGCGGTTTTCCGGCCGGCAGCCTGCTGCCGCTTTCGACAGCGCGACAAAACAATATTGATTATCAAATCGAGAGAAGAGTCGATTACGTCGTCGACGGCGCTGACGGTTTGGCCGCGCCGGATGACGAATGCCCCAACGATTATAAGAAGGCAGAGATAAGGGTTTCTTGGTCGGGCCGCTTTGCCGGCGAGGTTTCTTTGACGACGACTTTTGCCCCGGCGTCTCTGGCCGAAGAATGTTCGGAGACCGGCGGGATCTTGGCCATTTCGGTTTTTGACGCCCAGGGTTCCATGGTGGCTTCGCCCTTGATCGAGGTGAGGGATCCGGCGACCGATCAGGTGGTCAAAAGCGCCACGCCCCTGAGCGGCCAGCACTACTTTTCCCTGGTGCCGACCAGCTACAAGGTCGTGGCTTCTAAAAACGGCTACAGCCAAGAACGGACCTGGGGAGATGACGAAATCACCACCCCGGCAAAACCCCATCCCCTGATCTTGGGGGCGCAACTGACTCCGCTCAGCTTGAACATTGATCGCCTGGCCGCGTTCGTCATCTCGACCCTTTCTTCTTGGGGGTCAGATTCATTCAGAGATTCATTTTTAAACGGAGATCACCTTTCTCAAATTTCTCAATTGGATTTGTCCGCGGGCCAGGTGCGTCTGGCGAAAGTCGGTTCAGACTATCAGAGCTCGGGTTATTTGATTTCTCAAGACGTTGTCCCGGCCAATATGTTGGCCTGGGACCAGTTTTCTTTTTCGGACTCCAAGCCATCAGGTACTCAGATTCTCTATCACCTTTTCTATTCTTCGGGAGAAAGTTGGGTTCTCGTTCCCGATCGTGACCTGTCCGGCAACGAAGCGGGGTTCGAGGTCTCTCCCGTCAGCTTGAGGAATCTGGACAAAACCACCTATCCTCAATTGAGGATTCGCGGCGATTTTTCAACTGCGGATTCGACCCTGACTCCGGTCCTTTCTGACTGGCAGGTTTCGTGGCAGACCTCGGAGGCAACGCGGGCTCCCTGGATACCTTTTCATCTGCGGGGAGAAAAAATCATCGGCCAGGACGCCTCGGGCGCCGAAGTCTATAAATATGAGGCCGATCACGTTTCGGACGCGACGGGCCAATTCAACCTTTCGCCCTTGGAGTGGGATAACTATCATTTTTCTCTCAATCCGGGAACCGGACTTGATCTGACGGCCATTGAGCCCGCCCCGCCGATCGGTCTGTCGCCGGAGACGACCCTTCCCGTCAAGCTTTATTTGAAAGCACAGACTTCTTTGCTTCTGACCGTCGAAAATAGCCAGACGCTCGAGCCGGTTTTCTCCGCTCAAGTCCGGCTCTCCAACAGCCAGTTGGGCTATGACACCACTCTTTATACCGACGAAAATGGCCAGGCCTATTTCATTCCCCTAGAATCCGCTACTTACAATCTGACGGTTCAGGCGCCCGGCTACTCTCCTCTCACCACTCAGGCGATCGTGGAGGGTGATCAAATTAAGATCGTTGCCGTCGATCAGGTTGAATAATTTTAGATAACGTCCGTGCCCAGACCGAAAACAAAAAATGGTTTTACGCTCGTGGAAACCCTGGTCGCCATCGTCGTTTTTACTCTGGCTTTCGGCGCCGTCACGGCCTTCATCATTTTGAGCTACCGAACCTATAATTACAGCTACGAACAGTCGGTGGCCATCGACGAAGCGCGAAAGGGCGTTGAGGTCATGACGCAGGAAATCCGTCAGGCCAGACAAGGTGACGCGGGGGCCTACCCGATCGAGAAAGCCGACGATAAAGAATTCGTTTTCTACAGCGACATCGACGCGGACGACCAAGCTGAGCGGGTCAGATACTTCTTGGGCGAAGTTAATTCGGGCAGCCTGACTCAAGATTGCGTCGTTTCCACCCGAGGCGGGTCTTGCAGTGTCAATTTCACCAACTTTCTGCGGGGAACGATCAAAGCTGCCCAAGTCCAAATTTCAATTGAGGGAGATCTGGGTGCGGCCAACGAATACGCGGAGATCTTCGTCGACGGTCAGAAATTAAGCGATCTTTGCCAAACACAATGTTCGGACTGCGCCGGTGCCTGGCAAGGAACGATGACCTATGACGTCACCGGCTCGTCTGGCGACAATTCCCTTCAGTTTTTAGCCGACGCCACCAACCAGGTTGATCCGTCTTGCCAGTGGCAGAATCCCAACCACGCCCTCAAAGCCCGGTTTATCCTTTCCTGGACCGAGGAATTGATGGAGCAGGGCAACGAGTTTAAAAAGGGGGTGATTGAGCCCGTCGGCTCTCCGCCGACTTATCCCGCGGACCAGGAAACGATTCAAAATCTCAGCTATTATGTTCGGAACGCCCCGCCCATCTTTGAATACTTTGATGCCCAGAACGAAAAGATTACCATTTATCCCGCCCGCTTGAAAGATACGAAGCTGATGAAGGTCTACCTGATCATCAACGCCAACCCCGATCGGCCGCCCGAAGATTTTGAATTAGAGTCTTTCATCGAGCTCCGCAATCTAAAAGAGATGCCGTGATGAAATCAACCAATTCGACCCGGGGAATTATCGTGACCTACGCCTTGGTTTTTGGCGCGCTCTTTGTCTTCCTGCTCTCGGGCCTGCTGGGCTTCATCCTTTTACAGCTCCGACAGAGCGCTCAGAAAGTAGCCTGGGCCGAATCTTTGGAGATCGCCGAGGCCGGCATCGATTTCTATCGCTGGTGTCTTAACCATAACTTAGTCCAAACCTGCCAGGGAGAACGGGATTATCTTGATCCCGCCGGCAACCTCTCGGGCCGTTTCTCTCTTCAGGTGGATTCGAGCGTCGCCTGCGGCCAGACGATTTTTAGTGAAGCGAGAGCTGAGGGTTGGACGATCAAATACCCTCAACTCAAGAGAAAAATCAAGGTTTTTTACGGTCAGCCGTCCATCGCCCGGTATTCCTACATCTTAAACAGCGACGTTTGGATCGGCGGAGATCACGAGATCAATGGCCCCTATCATTCCAATGGCGGCATCCGCATGGACGGAGGAAATCAATCTTTGATGACTTCGGCCAAAATCGACTGGATTTGCACCGCTACTTTTGGTTGCGGGCCCAAAGGATTTCCCGCTCGAGGATTGGGCCTGGGAATGTGTCCGCCCCAATGCCAATTTGATCAAGATAAAAATTGTGTTTGTCCGGGCGTTTTTACCACGACCGAAAACAGCAACCCCAATCTCTTTAGTTATCCCGTTCCTTCTTTCGACTTTGCCGGCTTGACCATCGATTTTGCCCAGATGAAGTCAGCGGCCCAGTCGAATGGAATCTATCTGCCGCCCTCGATAAATATCAATCCCCAGGGTCTGGGCTACCGTTTGAAATTCACTCCGGCGGGTCAAGTTGAAATCTGGATTATTACCCGCCTTTCTTCCACCCGCGCCTACAGCCTAGAAGAAGACTGGCACTATGATTACTTTACCATTGCCAATCAATATCTCTACCAGACGCTCGCCGTGCCCGCCAGCTGTTCTCTGATCTTTGCCGAGGACAATCTTTGGCCCGAAGGCGTTATCAGAGACAGGGTGACGGTGGCCTCGGCCAATCTCATCAACCCCAACTTAGATGCCGACGTCATCTTGGCGGCCAATCTTGATTATGCGGCCGATGATGGCTCCAGCGCCTTGACGCTGATGGCCGAGAGAAATATTCTCATCGGCCCCCAGTCGCCCGATCAGATGAAGCTGAAAGGTGTTTTCCTGGCTCAGAAGGGAAGGTTTTCTCGCAATCACTATCCCAATAACGTCCGGGAGAGCCTGGAGGTCATCGGTTCGATCGGCAGCAACGGCCGGGTGGGCACCCAATGGACTTCGGGATCGCAGATCATTTCGGGCTACCTCAAGCGAGAGACCTCGATCGACAATCATCTGCTCTATCGTTTCCCGCCCTGGACGCCGACCGTTGGCGCTCAATACGAGGTCATCGGCTGGCAGGAAGAATAAGCGGAGCTTAGCCTTTTCGCAAGCGAAAAGGTAGGCGGTAATGTGCTACAATGAGTTAAAAGATGCTTAACTTTCTGACTCTAAAACCGACGGCTTTTGGGCTCGACCTTTCCGACTTTTCTTTGAAGATTGCCCAGTTGAAACGTAAGGGCGCAGAGTTTGATTTAGCTTCTTTCGGTGAGGCCGAAATTCCCGAGGGCGTTATTGAAGGCGGCGAGATCAAGAACGAAGAAGCTTTGACCAGAATCGTGCGCCAGGCGGTTTCTCGGGTCCGGGGAAAGAAAATCAGAACCGAAGAGGTTATCGTTTCATTGCCCGAAGAGAAAGCCTTTTTGCGCTTGATTCAGTTTCCCAAGATGGCCAAAGAAGAATTAGAAAAGGCCGTTTCTTTTGAAGCCGAGAATCACATTCCGATTCCGGTCAAAGAATCTTGCTTGGGCTTCGAGGTCGTCGAACCGCTGGTCAATCATCTAGACCATTTTGACCTTTTACTGGCCGCTGTTCCACAGAAAATCGTTGATCCCTACGTCCGGGCACTCAGGGCGGCGGGCTTAAAGCCCTGCGCCATGGAGATCGAATCGTCCTCAACCAGCCGGGCTTTGATCAAGAACGGCCTGACAACCAACCCCGTTCTTTTGATCGATTTCGGCGCGACGCGGACGGGTCTGATTGTTTTTTCGGGTCGGTCGATTAGGTTTACGAGTTCCCTGCCGATCTCCTCATCTGATCTGACTCGAGCCCTGGCTTCGAAATTGAACCTGGACTTTGCCGCTGCCGAAAAGGTTAAGATTAATTGCGGGCTAGAGGCTAAAACCAAGGTCCGGCTTGAAGAAAAAACCGGCGATTCTCAACTCGAGAAAGAAATTCTCGAAGACCATCAGGTTTCTCAAATTTTAGCTCCGGTCTTGCTCCAATTGGTTTCCGAGATAAAAAACTTCCTTGATTTTTACTATTCCCATACCAGTCACGAACACTTGTCGCCGAGCCGGCACGAGATAAAAAGAGTTTTGCTGTCCGGAGGAGGCTCCAACCTCAAGGGTCTGGATCGTCATTTGGCGAGGGAACTGGGCCTGCCGGTTGTCCTGGGTAATCCCTGGATTAATATTCTCGACGATCCACAAGAAAGGGTGCCCGAAGCCTACCTTCGGCGTTCGCTCTCCTACACCAATGCTCTCGGTCTGGCCCTGCGGGGAATCATGGCCGATTACGATTGATATGATCAATCTTCTTCCAGCCCAGGAGAAAAAAGAAATTTTAATCGAACAAAGATTAAAACTAGTTTTAATCTTTGAGATCGGGCTTTTGCTTTTTCTGGTTTCCAGCCTGCTCACTCTCTTTTCTACCCAAATCTATCTCCAGGGCGAAATTAATTCGAATGAGATTGTTATCGCTCAAAGAGAAAAAGAAGTGCCCGCTACTCTCATGCAGCAAGAGATAAAAGAACTCAACGGAGAGTTGGAACAGGTCGAATCTTTTTACGAGAGGCAAATTTATCTGGCCGATGTTTTAAAAGACGTTTTCCAGAAGCTACCGACGGGTAGCTATCTCACCAGCTTTTCCTTCGTCCGCGATCTGGGCCAGAAGAAAATCAATCTGGTTGGTTTCGTTCCCAGTCGAGAGAAGCTTCTGGATTTTAAGAGGAGCCTGGAAGCGGACTCCCGGTTTGATCGGGTCGATCTTCCTCCGGGGAACTGGGTCTCGGCCACCAACATCGATTTTTATTTGAGCCTCGAACTGAAATGATGACCAAAAAGAAGTATTCCCTCAATCTTGTTTTCGGGCTGATCGATTTAGCTTTGGTTTTGCTGATCATTTTTCTGCCGTTGAGGTTGATTCAACGAGGCACAAAAACACTTGTGGCTCTGCGTCAGACGCAATTTTCGTTCCAGAGACAGGAAGAGAATTTCCTCAAGCTAAATAAGGATTATCGGACGAACGCTTCAGAAATTAAGGCGATCGACACGATTTTTATCAATCCAGAGGCGCCGGTAGACTTTCTAGCTTTTTTAGAGGAGGCTTCGCAAGCGGAGGATCTGTCTCTCAAAGTCAATCCGAGCCTGCCGCAGAAATCAAAGAAAGACGTTTGGGCCTCGATGGTTCTTCAAATTTCGGCCCAGGGGCGGCCAGAAAGATTTTTGCGCTTTTTGGAGAAGCTGGAGAACAGTCCTTATCTCGCCGAGATTTATGATTTTAATTTAAAAAAGGCCCCGGCGCTGGCCGGCGCGGGGGCGGGAGGAAAGGGTTCTGTCGGCGAAGTCGAAGCGACTTTCAGCCTCCGGGCCTACATTAAATAAGTATGGAGATCAACGTATCCAAAATTAACGACAAAGGAAAAATCAAAGGGTTTAAAGAAAAACTCAAGAGTTTTCTAGTATCCCTAAAAAAAATTCCCTGGCTCCTCGGCGAGAGAGTTTTCTCTTTCTTCCTGACGGCGATCTTACTGGCCATTATCGTCAGCGCCCTGTTTTTCTTCAAATCGATCGTTTTAACACAGCGTCAGACGTTGTCGGTTCCACCCGACCTGCCCGTTTTTGGGCAAGAGGCTTTGGATAAAATCAAACAGCATTGGCAGGACCGCCGACAGAAACTGGAGGCGGCCGACACCACAAGCTATCCCGACCTCTTTTCACCCAAGGGAGAATGACCTTGAAAACGGGATCGGATCGTGTTAGGGTGACTTTGCTTTTCTAGCCCCTGTAGTTCAACGGATAGAACGCTAGCCTTCTAAGCTGGACATGGAAGTTCGACTCTTCCCAGGGGCACAAAAAGCCGATGGAGGCCGTGGTGTAGTAGCATTGGAGTCTGCGGTAAGTTCACAGGGCGGTGACTTGACGGTTTTTTTCCGTATTTCGTATAATTAAATAATGGTAAGAAGAAAGTGTCTAATTTGCCGAAAAGTGTTTTTCGCGAGACCCAGCCACGTTGAAAAAGGCTGGGGCAAGTATTGTTCTCAAGGGTGTCAATATCAGGGGTATAAGACCGGGAAACTCGTTAATTGTGAGACGTGCGGGAGGAAAGTTTATAAAACTCCTCGGAAACTACTCCATTCAAAAAGTAAAAAGTATTTTTGCAATAAATCTTGTTTCGCTATTTGGAAAAATAGTCATTTCTTCTTCGGCAAACATCATCCCAGTTGGAAAAATGGACAAGGCTCTTACAGGGAAATAATGCTTCGTAGTAAAATCAAGCCCGTCTGTCGAAAGTGCGGCATAAACGATATTCGTGTTCTTCTCACT
>JACQQI010000027.1 GCA_016207115.1 Candidatus Nealsoniibacteriota bacterium | reverse complement strand
GGAGAGACGCCCAGGCAGGTGACGCCCGAGGCGCCCGAGACAACCGACATTTCCACTTCCCGGGGAGCCAGATCCGCCGTTTTGATGTCCGCCACGACGTAACTTAAGGGACCCGCCCATCCCTTTATCTGGACGATGGCTTCGGCCCCGGAAGTTTTGATCAGCGGGGTGCCGGCCTCAACCAAAATCCTTTCTGAGCGGGGAAGTTCAGAAATGATTTTCTGGGCGTCGTAGAGGCTGCCGTTCAGGGCGATTTGCAGATAGCGCTGACGTTTTTGAAGAATCATTTGATTAACTCTGAAAACCCGGCGGCTAATTCGGCGGTTTTCTCGGGTGTTTCGTAGAAGGTTCGCCAGACGATGGCGATGTCGGCGTCGTTGAAAAAGACGCTCTGGACTTCTCGGATGGTTTCGCCGCCGGCCACGGAGATCAAGACGTCATTGTAGGTTCCTTTGATGCGGTGGATTTCTCGCAGGGGCAGTTGTTTTTCGCGGTTGAGTTCGTTCTCGTCCACTCCGCGGTGCAGAACCACGACTTTGGGCAGGGGGCGAAGCTTCTGTAAAACCTCAAAGGGAAACTCGACATTCATCATGTCAACCATGGAATCAATGCCCGAGACCTGGCACTTTTTGATGAATTCGTTGATTGTCTCGATCGGCGCTAATCCCAGACAGGTAGCGGCTGAGGCGCCGGCTGAAGCGGCCGCCTCAACCTCGGTTGACCCCCGGTCCATGCATTTCAAATCCGCCACCAGATAGGTTGAACCGATCAGGTTTCTTAGGGCTCGGATCCCGCCGCCGCCGTACCTTTTGACGAACGGCGTGCCGGCTTCAATCAAAATTCGCTCCGACAAAGACAGGTGGCTAATCATCTTTTGGACTTCGGGCCAGGAGCGATTAAAAGCAATTTGGAGATACTTTCGTCGAGGATTGAGCATTGTTCCATTATATCTTGTTCCGTCTTTTTTTGAAATCTGCTATGATGATCCAGAGTATTATACAAAAATAAATGCCATGAAAAAGCTATTCTATCTTCAGTCGCTGGTCATTCTGGCCGGCACTCTCTTTGCCGGGTACACAATTTTCGGTGATTTTGTCCGTTTTTTCCAGATCGAGGGCACAATTTTCAAAATCAAAGACTGTTTAATTCCCAACCCCGTCACGACCCCTTGTTTCTGGGGTGGCTGGGCTTTTTTGACCGCTCTCGCCTGGTCTTTGTTCATCCTGAAGATGCCCGCAGACAAACAAAAAATCCACCAGAAGTATCTGGTTCTTTTGCTGGTGGCTGGCACGATTTTCGGCTGGAGCAATTTCGGCTTAGGTTGGCTGAAATTTATGGCCAACGAGGGAAGGCCGACGATTGGCTGTTCGGGCGTCGTCGTAGCCAATCCTTTTAGCACGCCTTGCTTTAAGGGATCCTTGTTCTTTACGGCCAGCCTGCTGACGGCCTGGATTGTTCTCAAAAAGCAAAAGAGACTGACTTCATGATTAAAGCCATTACTTTCGACTTAGACGGTGTTTACTTCCCGAATGGGAAAGCTAATTTTATTAAAGCCCTGATGAGTTTAGGGGTTGCCGAGGATGAAGCAAAAAGAGTTTTCTTGAAGAGCGACCAAATGAACCAGCTTTATAAAAATGGTAAAATAACCGATGAAGAATTTTGGACCTGGGCAGCGAGAGAATGGAGGCTTGATAAAACACCGCAAGAATTGATCGATCTTCTCATCGCCGGTTATGACATTGATCAAAGAGTCGCAGAAACAGTCAGAAAAGTCAGGGCAAATGGCTACAAAACATTGATTTGTTCTAATAACTTTAAGGCCCGGATTGAGGGCCTCCAGAGGAAATTTGGTTTTCTCAATGACTTTGATGCCCAGGCTCTTTCTTATGAAATCGGTGCCAGCAAGCCGTCGGAGATAATTTTCCAAGAACTGGTAAAGAAGGCTAGTGTGCCAGCTCAAACGATTGTTTTTGCTGACGACAATTCGGACAACTTGGCTGGCGCAAGGAATCTGGGCATCATCACCTTTTTATATGAAGGCTTTGATAAATTCATCGAACAGTTAAACTTATTGGGAGCAAAAATATAATTTTCTCGTGACTAAAATAGCAAAACCGCCCTCTCGGGCGGCTTTGTTTTTCATTTATCCTCTCCGGTTCCCTTTTCCAGTTCTTTGATTTTCTCTTTGAGCTCAACCATTCTCAATTCCCGATCCACGGCCAACTTGTTGATCTTCTCCAATTCCTCAACCTTTTCTTGGAGTTCCCGGGTACGGACTTGAACCTCTTCTTCCAGCGATTGGGTCATGGCCTGCAGGTCTTTGGTCCTCTGGCCAATTTTCCCTTCCAGGGAGGCCTTGGCTTCTTCCAGGGCGATCCGGGTTTTTCTTTCGGCGAAATTGGCTTCGATGATTTTCTCGGTGCTGCGGGTACTGAAGTAGCCGTAGGAGAGAACCAGGATAAAAACGACAAAAACTTCGGCGCGGGTGATCGTGTTACGGGAAAGATAGAGAACAAGAAAAGAAATGAGGGTCAGGGCCAGGCTGACGCCGAGGTACTGGGTAAAGGGGCAGTGCCGGAATCTCAGTTCACAGTACCAACAGCGCTTGGCCGGAGGATAGCCCAGAGTCGTGGCCAGCCAGCAGTTCTCGTCAACGTAATCCGGATAGCCGATTCTTTTTGAGAGCGTTTTTTTTGCTTCGCTCATATGGAGGATAGTCTAGGGGTTGGGATTTTCCGGAGGGGTAGCTTTCTTTTCTTTGATCAGCCATTTTTTGATCAGAGAGGCGTACAGGATCGAAGCGATGCAGGCGCCGGCAATACCCGCCAGGAGCAAGAGCAAAGAATCGAGTACGACGAGCCCCCAAGCCAGGCTGGGCCAGCGATTGAGATAGAAAAGCAGGGAGGGGATGAGCAGAAAAGAAGCGCCCATGGCCCAGGCGAAAGAGAGTTCGCCCGAATCTTTGGCCACGGGCTCTTCGGCCGGGACCCTCAGCCATTTCTTGAGGAAGCGGTCGTGAAGCTGGTAGGGCAGATTGTATTTTAAAGAGACGGCGGCCAGGGCCATGGCCAGGCCCAGAAGAAAAACGAACCACTGGCTCTGGGCGAAAAAGGCCAAGAGGGCCAAGGCGCCGAAGGTATTGCGCGTAAAGCGCAAAGAGCTGTTGTAGGCGAAACAAGGATGAGGATCCATATTTTCTTATTAAATTGGTTAACCGGTCCTTTGTTCATTGTAGCACTTTTCCAGAATTGCTAGAATACAAACATGCCCGAAGAAATCGAAGTTAAATTCCTAAATATTGATCCCCGCCAGATAGAGCGTCAGCTGAAGGCAATCGGGGCCAAGAAGGTTTTCAATCGTCTTTACTATCGACGCGTTTTTGATTTTCCCGACCTGCGGCTGGATAAAAAAAGCGCTTTTCTCAGGCTGCGCGACGAGGGCGACAGAATCATGCTGGCCTTTAAACAAAGATTGGGGGTTAAAGACCACGGCGGTAAAATCAATGACCGGGGCATGGAGGAAATAGAGGTTGAGGTTAACGATTTTGGGAAAATGGCGGTGATTCTATTGAAGCTCGGCCTGATCGAGAAATTTTATCAGGAGAATAGGATTATCCGCTATCAGCTCGGTAAAATCGAGTTCGACATTGATTTTCATCCAAGACTGAACCCGTATTTAGAGATCGAAGCGCCTTCGTGGAAAGAGATTGACCGGGCCATTCAATTGATGGGTCTTGACGATAGAGACCGAAAGATTTTCTCTGCCCAGCAAGCCTACAAGCTCGCCGGCATTAACGAGAACGATTACCAAGTCATGAGCTTTAAACGATTCATCAAAAAGAAAAAACGTGTTTAGGATTTTTGAGAAACATTCAGATCTAGTCGTGGGTCTTTCGGAAAAGACCGACGGGCAGATGAAGCTGGTCGGGGATCGGCCAGAAGATAAAATCGCTTTAGAAAACCGAAAGCGGTTTTTTAATCACTTCGATATTGAAGAAAGTCGCGTTGTCTGTGCCAATTTGGTCCACGGGCACAATGTCGTTGCGGTTGGGGCGTCCAACCGGGGAATGATGATGGTCAAAACCGACGGGCTGGCAACGGGCGAGAGAAACCTGTTTTTATCCTTGACCGTGGCCGATTGTCTGCCGATCTTCTTTCATGATCCGCAAAAAGGAGTTATTAGCCTGGTTCACGCCGGCTGGAGAAGTTTGTCGAAAGCCATCTTGAAGGCGGCCGTCGAGAGGCTCAAAACCGATTTTGGCAGCCAAGCCCAAGACATTTTGGTCGGCGTCGGGCCGGGTATCGGACCCTGCCATTTTGAAGTCCAAAGCGACGTTCTGGAAAGATTTCGGGAGTTTCAGGCAGAAACTTTGGTCCGGCGGGACGGCAAAATCTTCCTGGACCTAAAGAGGATCGCCCAGCTTCAATTATTACAACTGGGCTTGGGAGAACAAAATATAGAGATCAGTCTTGAATGCACTTTTTGCTCGGCAGACAGATACTTTTCGGCCCGGCGGGACAAGCCAAAGGAAATTCAAGCCATGGTGGCGATCATTGGACAACGAGAGTAGAACCCTGTTTTTGTTTTGACAAAATTAAAAAGAACTGGTTTATTAAGGTATTGGAAAAGCCACATTCACTCAGGAGGTGAGCCATGGCTCTTTATGCTTTCCAGTGTACCGGAGACCCATCCCACTATTGGGAAGAGGAGGGAACCATGTCTGAGATGGCTCAGCGGTTCGTTAACAGGGTTTGCCCGCGTTGCAACTCACCTGTTATCGCGGCTGTCGGAACTAGCGGTAGCCGGGCGTTCGCCGCCTTTCAAGCCGCCGCCAAAGAAACCTCGATTCAGATTACTCCCAATGGTTGACTGATTTCCTCTCCGGGCTGCGCGTGACGCAGCCAACAAAAATCCGCCAGATTCTGTCTGACGGATTTGTGTTTATGGTTTGACAGAATAAAAGAAGAGTGGTTAATTACGGATTAAGGAGACCGCCATGGACACTAGTCAAGCAGCACCTTTTACGGTTCAGCATCAAGCCACGACCAGCCTAACCGCTCGGATCTATCGTCCTCAGTTTTTCCAGCAGCAGCTCGTTCAGGGAAAGATTGTTGTTCAGTTCGGCATCGAAGATTTTCGAACTCTTGCCGAAGACATAGGAATTCCTGAATGGAAGCTGCGGCGGGCCGCTCGGGATGCCGCCATCAGCCTGGTAGCCAGTATTACTGGACTGGAAGCGTCCCAGCTGGAGAGCGATTCCCAGGAGGACGGGGTCGGCACCGTGAGCGTGAAACCGAAAGAGGGGTTTGCCTTCCCAGCGGAGGCGAACTGAAACCGGAAATCTGCCGGCGGGCCAAGCTCGCGGGCAGATTTTCTTTTACCTCCAGGAATGTGTTAAAATTGAAACATATGTTTTGTCGGAGATTCTCTGCCGCTATCTTGCTCTCGGTTCTATTCGCCAGCCTTCTCGCTGGGCTGGCTTTTGCTCAAGAAAGGGTGACGCTCCATTTCTTTTACGGCTCAACCTGTCCGCATTGCCAGAAAGCCGAAATTTTCTTAGAGAAGCTGAAAGCGAAATACCCGAGCTTGGAGATTAAATCCTATGAGGTTTTTGAGAACGCGGAAAATGCTCGGCGGCTGGAAAAGTTCTTAAAAGAAGCCGGGCAGGACGCCGCCGAATTGAGGGTGCCCGCGATTTTTGTCGGCCAGAAATTGATCATCGGCTACCAGGACGACGAGATCACGGGCCGCGAAATCGAACAGGCCATCGTTGATTCTCCGTCCCCCAAAACCTTTAAATTGCCCCTGATCGGCGAATTTGATCCGCGACAGATCTCTCTGCCGGTTTTGGCCGTAGTCATTGGCCTGATGGACGGTTTCAATCCCTGCGCCATGTGGGTTTTGCTTTTATTGATCTCCTTGC
>JACQQI010000026.1 GCA_016207115.1 Candidatus Nealsoniibacteriota bacterium | reverse complement strand
TCATCCTTAAAGAAAATCTTAGGGAAGGTCTGGGGATCGTCGGTCGAATCGCGCAAAAGAATCTTTCCTTACCCATTCTTAATTCTGTTCTACTGTCTTGTGAAAAAAGTTTTCTCTGTCTCAAAGCCACCGACCTGGAGATGGGCATGAAATGGTGGGTTTTATCTAAAGTCGAAAAAGAAGGGAAAATCGCCTGCTCTTTAAGAGTTTTGCAGTCCTTGATTGATTCTTTGCCATCAGAAAAATTATCTTTAAAGACAGAAGAAAAGAGGCTCTTGTTAGAAGCCGACGGATTTCAGGCTCAAATCAACGGCCTGGACGCAGAAGAATTTCCGATTATTCCCGAACCCGAAGACAAGATCAGCTTCGTTATTAAGAACTCACGGTTTATTGAAGGATTGTCTCAAGTAGTGGAAATGGCCGCCACCTCCCTGGTTAAGCCGGAAATCTCTGGCGTCCATTTTAATTTTAAAGAGAACCGATTAAAAATGGTGGCGACGGATAGTTTTCGTTTAGCCGAAAAAACAATCCTCTTAGACAATCAACTAGAAAAAGAAGCTTCTTTCATTCTACCCCAACGGGCTTGTCGGGAGATCATTAACGCCTTTGGGGGAAAAGAAGAAGACTTAAGGTTCTATCTTTCTCCGAATCAGGTCATCATAGAATCTCTGATGATGGAAACGCCTCACCCGAGAATCCAATTTTTTACCCGCCTGATTGAAGGAGAGTATCCAAACTATCAAGAGATTATTCCGAAAGAGTTCCGCTTCAAGGTTTTTCTGCAAAAAGGAGAATTCTTGCAGCGCCTCAAAACGGTCAGTCTTTTCAGCAATAAGATAAACGAAATAAAGATAAAAATCAGACCAACTAAGCAAGAAATGGAGATCGAGGGGCAGAATCCCGAGGTCGGAAGATCGAACAGTGTTTTTAGTGCCCAAATTGAGGGCGAAAAAGAGGCGGCGGAAATCTCTTTCAATTGGCGATTCTTGGTCGATGGCTTAAATCAGATTCGAGACAAGGAGTTCGTTTTTGCCTTGAGTAAAAACGAGGGACCGGCCGTCCTAAAATCAAAAGAAGAAGCCGCCGATTATTTGTATCTATTGATGCCTCTCCGGATTTAGTGATTCGGGTTCAGGAAAGGGTTCGGGTAATGACCGAGATAGCGAGTTGGCCATTAACTCATGGAAAATCGGGCCGGCAAAGACAATGCCCGGCTCTTTTCTCATTGGAGAATTGTCGTTGTTACCCGTCCAGACCCCGATGACGACCGAGGGGGTATAACCGATCGTCCAGCCGTCGCGAAAACTTTGAGTCGTTCCGGTTTTGACGGCGACGCGATAATTTTCGAAAAAGAGCAGAGACCTCGGACCGAACATGGCCGACCGGGCCTCATTATCCGAAAGGATATCGTTGATCAGGGCCGTGACCCTCGTTTCGAGAACTCGTCGGGGCGAAGTTTTATTCTCTTCAATGACCTTGCCCTTATCGTCCTCGATTCTTAGGATTGAGACTGGTTTCAGCCAGAGTCCGTTATTGGCAAAAGCGCCGTAAGCCGAGGCCATCTCTAATAGTTTTGTCTCATACCCGCCCAAGACGATCGATGGCCCGAAGGGCGGTTTTAAGGTCGTCAGGCCCAAGTCTTTGGCCGTCTGAATGCTGTCTTCTAGGCCGGCCAGATTCAAGAGGACTTTGATCGAAGGGATGTTCAATGATTGGGCCAGGGCTCGCCGAAGGGTGACGGCCCCGCGAAATAGTCCGTCATAGTTTTGCGGGATATAGTCCTTTCCTCCCCATTCGCCAAAGTTTGTTTGCTCGTCGATAACAACGGTTTTATCGTCAAAGCCTTTTTTAAAAGCCGTGGCGTAGACAAAAGGCTTGAAAGACGAACCGGGTTGGCGGGAAGCTAGGGCAACGTTGAATTGAGGCTCAAAAAGACAATTTTTGCCCGACTGGCAATCCGACGGATAGGAATCGGCGAAGAAATCTTTAGAGCCAACCAGGGCGAGGATTTCTCCATTTCTGGGATCAAGAATGACCACCGCCGCATTGTAGGAATGGTAAGACTGGTTTATCTTCACCCTTTCTTCGACGATCTTTTCCGCCGATTCTTGGAGTTTCCAATCGAGAGTAGTGTAAACCTTTAACCCTTTTTCTTTTAAGAAGTCCTCACCGTACTTTTCCTCCAGAAGACTTTTGATCCAGAGGGCGAAATGAGGCGCTCTGATTTTCTGGCTGATTTTGGCAAATTTCAGAATCTGTTCTTTGGCCAACTGGCCCTCGGCGGGAGTGATGAATTTTAGATCAATCATTCGCTGAAGGACGTAATCCTTTCGGCTGAAGAGTTCATCCCGATAGGGCCCGTCGGGAGAGAGGTGGCCCGGCGCCTTGATCAAAGAGACGAGGACGGCGGCTTCGGCCAAGGAAAGATCTCGCGCACTCTTTTGAAAATAGCTTTGACTGGCCGATTCAATGCCGTAGGCGTTCCGCCCAAAAGGAATCTGATTCAGATAGAATTCCAAGATTTGCTCTTTGGAATAACGCCTTTCCAACTCCAAGGTCAGAATCACTTCCCGAGTTTTCCGGGCACCGGTTTTTTCCCGGCCCAAGTAAGAGGATCGGATGAGCTGCTGGGAGATGGTCGAGGCGCCCTGGGACGGCGAGAGGAATTTTAGATCGGCCAGGACGGCTCGGGCGATCCCCTTTAAGCTCACCCCGCGATGGTGATAGAAATCAGCGTCTTCGGCCGCCAAGAGAGCGTCTTTCAGGTACGGCGAAACCTGATCCAGAGAGACGACCGTTCTCTTCTCTTCGCCATAGATTTCATAGAGGACAGTTTGGCCATCCCGGGCATAAATTTTAGTCGACTGAGCGACAACTTTTTCTTTAAAATCATCGGGCCGGGGCAGGTCTTTGGCATAACTGATGACAAGAAAGAGGCCGACAGCGAAGAGAGACAAAAGGCCGAAACCAAGGAGTTTTAGACAGAGAAAAAACAGCCTCTTTTTTCTGGTTCTTTGGTAGACCCGGCGATAAAATTTTCTTTCGGCCATACCGTTCGGTCTTCTTAATCTCTCCTCATTCTAATAGATTTTCTCGCCGATTTAAAGGTTCAGCCGCAAATACAAAACCCCGCTCGGCGGGGTCTTGTCGTTTTCAAAATAACAAATAGAATCGATTTACCTTTTAGCTTCGTGAAAAGGCTAAGCTCTGTTTACTCGAGTTCGTCCTCTGCCCCCTCGTCGTCGTCTTCTTCGACGGCGCCAGTTCCTTCTTCCACTTCGGCTTCTTCTGGTTCTTCGCTTTCTTCTCCCCACTCACCCTGAGTATTCAAAAGCAAGGAGATATCTTTGTCCAGTGACATAGTAATTTATGTCGGTGAATAGTTGTTCAAGCCCTAAATAATTATCCAACTCGACCTTTTTCGTTATTTAAGCGGAGCTTAGCCTCGCTAGGGCGAGGTAAATGGTATCTAAGAGCAATTTTAATTTCTTAAAAGATCTTGTCAATAGCGGGTACGATATATCGAGCGACCTCGCTCGCTATACCTCTTAACTCTTTTTGCCGCGGCGTTTCGGAGAGATGGCTTTTTGGGTCAGAGAAAAGACTCCACAGAGGGCAACGCCGAGGGCATCGGCGACATCGTCGGGCCGAGGCACGCTCTTCAGTCCCAAGATCTCGACGATTCTTCTCTGAACCTCCTCCTTTTCGGCGCGTCCATAGTTAGCCACCCGGGCCTTGACCTGAATCGGAGTAAATTCAATGACGGGAACCTTTCTCTTGGCGGCGCCGAGAATAATGACGCCCGAGGCCCGGCTGACAGGAATGAGCGTCTTCTGATTTCTAAAAAAGAAAACACTTTCAATGGCAATCAATTCCGGCCGATATTTTTCAATCAAATCATCTAGGTCGCGACTGATTTTCTCCAGTCGTTGAGGAAAAAGATGGTCTGGCGTTGTTTCGATCAATCCGTAAGCCAAACAACGAGTTTGTCCCTTCCGCGGCCCGGATGTTTTCAAAACTCCGTAGCCGATGGTGGCCGTGCCGGGGTCAATGCCGAGAACGATCATAGCGTGTTAATCTTTAAGGTTAGAATAGGTGTCTTGGACGTCGCTGTTTTCGTCGAGGGCGCTGAAAAGTTTTTCTGCCAGATTCTGGTCCGTCTCGGCGATCGGAAATTCGTCTTTGGCAACCCAGTCGGCCGAAGCCGAATCAATCTTTGCCCCTTCTTTTTCTAGGCTGGCCTTGGTTGAATGAAGATTGTCAACGGGGACGTGGATTTCGAGAAGATCATCTCGCCAGACGAAGTCTTGAGCCCCAGCCTCGATCGCCTTGAGTTCTAGAGTCTCTTTATTTTTCCAATCACCTTCCTGATTCTCCAGGATCAGGGCAATCACTCCTTTTCTCTCGAAGAGCCAACGGACCGAGCCTTCCTGGGCGAGTTTGCCGCCGTACTGGGCCAAGATCTGCTTTATTTCCCCCAGAGTTCTATTTTTGTTGTCGGTAATCCCTTCAATGATCAGGGCGATGCCGCCGGGACCGTAGGCCTCAAAAAGGAATTCGTTTAACTCTTTACCCTCTAGGCCACCGCCAGCCTGTTTGATGGCCCTCTCGATATTGTCATTCGGCGTATTAAAAGAGCGAGCTCTTTCAATGGCCACCTTGAGCTTGTAGTTGGTCTCAACGTTGGGGCCGCCTTCTCTGACGGCGATGGTGATCAACCGCACCATCTTAGAAAAAATCTGCCCTCTTTTCTGATCGGTGATAGCTTTCTGATGGGCGATGGTTTTGGCGTGAGAGTGTCCAGACATAGCTTTGGATTAAGACCGTTCTTTATCTTTAACTACTTTTAACATTAAAACAATGATTCCTGAAAGGGCGCCCAAGAAAAGAGGTAGTCCGAGCGCTCCCAGGGGAGAAGAAATTTGTCTTTTGATGATCGGGGCGGTCGAAGGAAGTGCTTTTGACTGACCGACGGCCGCCAGGGCCAGGCTCGCCGGTCGCTTTTTTCCTGACGGTGTCTCTTTTAGATCTGCTGCTTTAACCGTGGTGCTTTCGGGCTCCTGTTTTCCTGCGTCAGATTCGGTCGAGGCCAACGCTTTATTTTTTACTCCCGGACTGCCGCCGGGTACAGAACTAGTTAACCAAGATGAACCCTCTCTGATCAGAGTCTGTTTGGTGGAATTATCGCCGCCCGGCCAGCCAGCTTCGCCCCGAACCTCGTCAACTAGATTGCCCTTCTCATCGAAGAGGCGGAGGTCTTCACCGTTGTTTTCTAGGGCGCCGGTATAGATTTGCTGAGAACTGACCTCCGGAACGGTATCGTCATTCGTGCGCTCTAGAAGGTAGAAGCTCCGGGCGACAACCTTGCCAGTTAAATTGACTTTGGGAACGCCGTCCACGGCCCTGATCTGCCAACCCTCTAGATCTATCAGATTATCGGTGTTATTGTAAAGCTCGATCCATTCCTTGTTGGCCGAAAGCTCTGTCCCCATCCAGGCAATTTCGTTGAAAACAACGTCTGGGGGATTGGCGGCTAGGCCTCCGAAGGGGAAAGAAAGAAGAAGGAGGAGGACGGAGGAAAGTTTCCGTGGCCTTGACAAAGTATTAATAGTTTGTTATAATCTACGCAGAGATTACTCCTCAGAGAGTTAATCTAGTCGTAGCTAAAAAGCCTTTTCAGGTTGGGGCACCCTTTCGGGGAGAATTTTCCGCGAAGGAGACTCCGGTATTTTATACTAGAATCTTCCTCAGGAAAATTTGAGACTCGCGACTGGCGTCCGGGTATGCCCCTACCTGAAGGGGTTTTTATTTTACCCCGCTCTTTTCGAGGCTAAGCTCTGCTTACTCTTGACCGACGATTCTTTCTAACTCCTCAATCGTCGTAATGCCTTCCAGAATTCGGATGAGGCCGTCTTGGTACATAGAAACCATGCCTTTTCCGGTCGCCCTCTCTCTCAGGTCGCTGGTGGCCGGGTTCTTAAGGATGAATCTTTCCATCTCTTCGTCAATCAAGAAGGCTTCGAAGATGCCGATCCTCCCTCGATAACCGGTCAAGCTGCAATTTTCACAGCCCTTGGCCGTCGGGATTCGAGTCTCCTTGGTTAGGGGAGGAATTTCAATGCTCGGAGGCAGATTGGCTAGGGCGCGGCTGATTTTGTCCAAGAGGTCGGGGGTAATGGTTTTTAATTCGACGCATTTTGGACAGACTTTTCTGATCAGTCTTTGGGCGATGGTTGAATTGATGGCGGCGGCCACCGACGGCGTATTGGCGCCGAGGTCAGTCAACCGGGCGACGGTGCCGGCCGCGTCATTAGCGTGTAGAGTCGAGAAGACGAGATGGCCCGTCAGGGCGGCCTGTAGGGCAATTTCGGCCGTTTCCAGGTCCCGAATCTCTCCGACCAAAATAACGTCCGGATCTTGCCGAACGATGGCCCTCAGCCCCGAGGCAAAATCATAGCCCTTAGCTGGATCGACTTGGGTTTGAGATATGCCGCTGAGCCGATATTCGATCGGATCCTCGATGGTAATGATTTTGATTTCGGAACTCTGCACCTCCTTGAGGAAAGCGTAGAGAGTCGTGGTTTTGCCGGAGCCGGTCGGGCCGGTGACGATAATCATCCCGTTGGGCTTGGCGATTTCTTTACGGAAAGTCGCTAAAAGATCGGGCCGTAGGCCGAGCTGTTCTAGGCTGATCAGATCTTCCGAGTTTAGAACCCTCAAGACGATCGATTCACCGTATTCGGCGGGCAGAGTCGAGGAGCGTACCTCGATGCCTTTTTGGTTGTCGACAATAGAAAACCGACCATCTTGGGGCCGGTCGCTAATATTCAATTTGGTCCCCGAAATCAGCTTGAGGCGGGAGAGAAGGGGCCGATAATCTTCGTGTGAAATCTCGACGAGATCCTGGAGAACGCCGTCGATCCTCAGGCGAATCTTGACTTGCTTTTCTTCGGTCTCAATGTGGACATCAGAAGCGCCGAGGTCAATGGCACCGATAAAGATAGCCTCTAGGAGTTCACTGACGTTTTGTTTGGCGATCTGCGCAATCGTCCTCGCAAAAGTCGGAATGCTCTTGATTTTTTCCGGATAACCGAGCCGAGAAACTTGAATCTCTCCGCTAACTTTTTTGGGAGTGGTGGAGTTAACCATTATAATTTAGAATTAAGCTGGGAGACATTTCTACACCCTATATCGATTTATTTAAATAGTCAAATGGAAAACAAAAAGCAACTCTTGGTCATTATCGACGCCCACTCGATCATCCACCGGGCCTTTCATGCCCTACCCCCCCTCACGGCCCCAAACGGCCAAATCATTAATGCGGTTTACGGCTTTCTCTCCATTCTCTTTAAAACCCTCCGAGAACTAAAACCGGACTTCGTGGTCGTGGCTTTTGATTTGCCCTCTCCCACCTTTCGCCATCAGAATTTTCCCGATTATAAAGCCAAGCGGGAAAAGGCGCCCGAAGAATTTTATCGACAAATACCGCTGATCAAAGACTTCCTCGCTACTCTGTCTATCAAAACTTTCGAGAAAGAAGGCTTTGAGGCCGACGACCTGATCGGGACCATCGCGATTTTAGCCGAGAGAAATACCCGGTTCAATCCAGAGACGATCATCCTGAGCAGCGACGCCGACGTGCTGCAGCTGGTCGACGAAAAAACCAGAGCCATGATTTTGAAGAAAGGAGTGAGCCAGACAGTCCTCTACGACGGCCCGGCGGTGCGGGAAAAGTACCGGGGCCTCAGCCCCCGGCAACTGATCGACTATAAGGCTCTCCGGGGCGATCCTTCGGATAACATCCCCGGAGTTTTGGGAATCGGGGAGAAGACGGCCATCGAACTGATTAACCGCTTCCAAAATTTAGAAAATATTTATCAGACCGTCGAGCGAAATAAATCTCTACTGAGAGAATCTCTTTATAACAAATTATCCCAGCAGAAAGACCGCGCTTTTTTGAGCCGGGGATTGGCCGAGATCCGGCGGGACGTGGAGATCGACTTCGACTTAGAGGCGTGCCGTTGGGGGGAATATGATCAGGATAAAGCCATCCAGGCTTTGCGGGGCCTGCGGTTTTTCAGCCTGCTGGACAAGCTGCCCGTTGGAGGAGTCGATTGAGTTTGCCACTCGGCCGGGGTAAAATGAACTATGCGAGCAAAACGAATCTCGATCTATAATATCATTCTGGCGGTTTTCGCGGCGGCCACGCTGGTCGGCGCCGGCCTGGTTTACTTTTCCTTGATCCAGCAGCGCCAGGACCTCTTTCAATCGGCCGTCGAAGAGAAAGTCAAGCTAGCCGAAATGATAAAAGAGACGGTGGCCTCTCCCTCTTGGTTTTATCAGATCTCTCTTTTAAAAGATCTCGAAAAGGGATTGATCGCCGGCTTGTCTCGGTTTAAGGACGTTCGCTTCATCCGTATCGTTAAAATCGACGGAGAGATTTATCAGAGCTCTCTGCCCGGAGAAACGGGGAAAAGGATTAAAGAGCCCAACGTCGTCAAAGTTATCCAGTCGGGGCAACCCTTGATCAGGAACGACGTTTTTCAAAACGAAGAAGTGAAGCTCCTCATCTATCCTGGCTACGAAAACCAAACGATCTGGATCGGTTTCTCCTTTAAGGAGACCGAGGCCCTGGCCCAAAACCTTCTGCGTCGTTATTTCTTCATCGCTCTGGCGGCTTTACTGCTCCTCAGCCTAGCTCTCCTGGCCATTTTGCGGAGTGTCGTTGATCCGATTCGGAGAATGACGGCGACCTGCGAAGACGTCCGGCGGGGCAATCTTGACGTCCGGACCGAGGTTGGCTGGCAGATGGAAATCGGAGAGCTGGCCGAAACTTTTAACAAAATGCTGGAAGACCTAAGGGCTTCGCGCCAGAGCCTGGAAGAGTCGAAAGAAATTTTAGAGATCCGAGTGAGTGCCCGAACCAAAGAATTGGAGGATTTGGCCCTGGGGCTGGAAAGCCAGGTCAAGGAAAGAACCAAGGACCTGCAAGAGAAAATGGGACAACTAGAGAAGTTCAATAAACTGGCCGTCGATCGAGAGCTGAAGATGATCGAATTGAAAAAAGATATTAAAAAATTAAAAACTCAATTAGATGGAGCCAAAGCAACTCCTCAGCGCGACCGAGGTAAAAAGATCGATGCAGCTTAAGGGCGAGGTAAGGGGCGTCGTCTTTAAGACGGACTTTGAATACATTTTGAATCGGGAAGGGAAGGAAGGGATGGAAAAATTGGAAGATAAATTCCGAGAAATTGGCCGCCCAATCAGGTACGCCGAAATCAATGCCCTGGATTTTTACCCGATTGGGTTGAGGGTCATTTCCCTTTTGGCGATCAAAGACATCTTTGGTTTTTCCGACGAAGAGATCAAAAAGATCGGCCAGGCCGCCCCTAAGTTTTCTTTAATCATCAAACTTTTCACGAAATACTTCCTCTCGATCACCCTCACGGCCCGGCAGGCGCCGGCGATGTGGGAAAGGCATTATCGAGCCGGCCAATTGACGATCGTGGAGATAAACGAGAAAGAGAGGAGGATCATTCTCCGCCTCCGCGATTTTAATCTCCATCCGATCCTGTGTAAATATCTCGAAGGTTATTTCTCCACCGTAGTCCAAATGACGGTGGGCCGCTCTACGAATTCTCGGGAGATAAAGTGCCCGTTCAGCGGCGGAGAGTCGCACGAATATCTGGTCACCTGGTAATCCTCATAATACGAATGGGAACAAAAGAAGAAGGTCAACTTTCTTTACTGCTCGACGACCTCACGGCCCTCGAGGAATATATCCACGATCTCTTTAGCTTCTCGCCTTTGCCCATTTGTTTCGTCAGCCCCGTGGGAGTGGTTTTGGAAGTGAATCCGGCCATGGAAAAAGTTTCCGGATTCAAAATGGAAGAAATCGTGGGCGAATCGCTGGAGCGGGTTTTCAAAAAAGAAGAGATCGGTCCCCTCGTCAAGGAAACGCTGGGGGAGGGGTTTGTCGACGGTAAGGAGTTGCGATTTTTCCCCAAGACTGGCCAGGAGATCACGACTCAGGTTTTTACCCGCACCCGCAAGGACGAAAAAGGCGAGGTCGTCGGCTATTTTCTGAGCCTGCTTGATTTGAGCGGGATTAAGAAAACCGAAGCCGAGCTAAAAAGAGTCCAGGCGGCCCTGCTCAACATCCTGGAAGACACCGAAGAGGCGCGACGGAAAGCCGAGGAAGAAAAGAACAAGACTCAAGCGATCATCACCAACTTTACCGACGCCCTTTTCTTTTTTGATCGAGATCATCGCTTGGCCATAATTAATCCTCAGGCCGAGAACTTTTTCAAGATCGACAAAGAAGAAGTGACCGGAGAATCGATTGAAAAACTCCACCGTCTGCCCAACCTTCATTCCCTGATCGAATTCCTGGGAGAAGAGATAAAAGAGATTTCGCGGAAAGAATTTATGTTAGCCGAGGATTCTATCTTCGAGGTCTCGGTCATTTCGATGAGGCGCGACGAAGCCGATCTCGGTGACCTGGTCGTCCTTCACGACGTCAGCCGAGAGAAAATGGTGGAAAGACTTAAGACGGAATTCGTTTCCCTATCGGCTCATCAATTGAGAACACCGCTTTCGGCCATCAAGTGGAGTCTGATGATGCTTCTGGACGGGGACCTTGGCCCTATCAATAAAAACCAGAAAGACATTTTGCAAAAAACCTATCAGTCCAACGAGAGAATGATTGCGCTGATCAATGATCTATTAAACCTGGCCCGGATCGAAGAGGGCAAGTACGCCCTGAGCCTGGCCCCGGTCGACATTGTTAATCTTTGTCAGTCGGTGATCGACCCGAGCGAAGAATCTTTCAAGAACAAAGGAGTCAATTTCAGCTTCAAAAAGCCGGATCAGAAAGCCATCCAGGTTTCCGCCGACGCAGAAAAACTAAAACTGGTTATCCAAAATTTGCTGGACAACGCCCTAAAATATACCGCCAAGGGTGGCCGTGTTTCCCTGTCACTAAAGGTAGCCAATCAGGGTGTGCGACTAGAGGTTAAGGATTCGGGGATTGGCATCGCCGAAAAAGAACAGAAGAGAGTCTTCTCTAAATTCTTCCGTACGACCGAAGCGGTCCTAATTGAGCCGGCCGGCAGCGGACTCGGTCTCTACATGGCCAAGAATATTATTGAGGGCCACGGCGGAGAAATCGGCTTTGCTTCGAAAGTCGGCCAGGGGACGACCTTCTATTTTGTCCTACCCGCCCAATCTTAAAGAGTAAGATTCAATGGCTTCCTTTTGACAAGCCTTTTTGCTACAATTAAGGCAGTTGATAGCGGGCGGTAAACCGCCCGATATATCGTACTCGTTATAGCCAAGAAGTATGAAGAAAATCATCATCATCGAAGATGAAGAGATTATGCTCGATCTGCTCCAGCGCAAGCTGGTGAGTGCGGGTTATGGAGTGGTCGTGGCCAGAGATGGAGAAGAAGGATTACAAAAGATCAAAGAAAGCCGGCCCGATTTAATTTTACTCGACGTCGTCATGCCCAAGCGAGACGGCTTTTCGGTCATGGCCGAGATCCAAAAAGACGAGTCTTTGTCCAAGATACCCATCATCATTGTCTCCAATTCTGGGCAGCCCGTCGAGCTCAGCCGGGCGAGACAGCTGGGGGCGCGAGATTGGTTGGTCAAGACGGAGTTCGACCCACGAAAATTAGTGGAAAAGATAAAAGTTCAGTTGGGCGAATAGGCAAATTCGATTTCGAGGAAATAAATTTGTCAAATTACCATGGCTAAAAAAATTCTCATCATCGAGGACGACCGGTTCTTAAGGGAACTGATGTCCAAGAAGCTGACCGGCGAAGGATATCAGATTTCTGGAGCCACCGACGGGGAAGAAGGGATTCGGAGCGTCAAATCAGAGAAGCCCGACCTGGTTTTGCTCGATCTAATCCTGCCCGGGATTGACGGCTTTGAGGTCTTGACGCGAATAAAACAGGATATCGAGATCGCCGCCACCCCGGTCATCGTCCTTTCTAATTTGGGGCAGAAAGAAGACATCGAAAGGGGTCTGAAGCTCGGCGCCGTCGATTATTTAATCAAGGCCCATTTTACTCCCGGAGAAATCGTCGAAAAGATATCGGCTATTCTTCTAAGCAAGACTTAGCCTTTTTATTTCAAAAAGGTAAAATGATCTTTTTTCTCTACGGACGGGACAACTTTCGGTCGCGAAAGAAATTGAAAGAAATTATTGAGCAGTATCAAAAAGTCCGCCAGCACGGACTTAATTTTTTTCATTACGACTCAGCCGAGGATTCTTTCGATAATTTTCGTGACCAGTCCGAAGCTCGCTCTCTCTTCGGCGAGAAGAGGCTTTTCGTCATGGAGAACGTCTTGACCGACCGTGGTTTGAGCCAATCGTTTCTCACTCACCTCCAGAAAAAAAGGGATTCGACCGACATTTTAATCTTTTTTGAAGGAGGGGATGGTGATTCCAAGAATCCTCTTTTCGTCTTCTTAAAAAAGACGGCTCAAACCCAGGAGTTTGAGCCCCTGGACTTGCCGGCCCTGAAATCCTGGATCAGGCAGGCGGTCAAGGAGCAAGGAGCGGAGATCGATAGTTTGGCCCTCGACCGATTGGCGGCTCTCCTCGGCAATGATCTCTGGCTTCTGAGCAATGAGATCGGGAAGCTGGCTAGCCTCAAGGACAGACAAAAGATTGAGGTTTCGGACATCAACTCCCTAGCTCGACCCAAGATAGAGGTCAATATTTTCAAGACGATCGAAGAAGCGGCCCGCGGCGACCGAAAGAAGGCCCTGGGGCTGATCGGCCGACACCTGGCCGAAGGGGATTCGCCAGTCTATCTTTTGGCCATGATCAATTACCAGTTCCGTAATCTCCTCTTGGTCAAAGGCCTTCTCGAGAAAAAGAACTCTCCGGAGGCCATTGCCAAATTGGCCCGACTCAATCCCTTCGTCGCTCGCCAGTGTTCCGCTCTTTCGCAGAAATTTACTTTCTCAAGACTCAAAGAAATCTATTCTCAAATTCTCGATACCGATTTCAAAATAAAAACGGGGAAAGTTTCTCCCCGTCAGGGCTTGGAGTTGTTAATCTCCGGAATTTAACTCGGTCTCACTTCTTGTTCTCCGGAGCGGCGGCTGGACGATTTAGCCGACGACCGATCCGTGATTTCTTCCGGGAGGCTTTATTCTTTTTAATCACACCGATCTTCGCGGCTTTATCCAAGGCTCGGGCGATCTGGGGCAGGAGGTTTTTGGCTTCGCTGGTTTTCTTCTGGGCCAAAAGCGACTCGATGGTTTTCTCGAGCTTTTTGATGTCTTCCTTAACTCGCTGATTTTGTTTCCTTCTTTTCCGGCTCTGTCGGAGAGCCTTTTTGGCTGATTCGGTTATGGGCATGATAGTCTGATGCGATAAGTAGATATTAGCACAAAGAGAGAAAAAATCAATTACCCTTGAGTTTCTTGATCAAGTCACGGATTTGCGCGGCCCTTTCAAAATCCCAGGCTTCGGCCGCCTGGCGCATCTCTCTTTCCAGGAGTTTCAGGTCGTGGACGACCATCAGTTCCGCTTCGATCGATTTTTCCTCTTGTCCGAAGGACCAGTCACGGATGGGTTTGCTGATGGTCCGGGGCGAAATTCCGTGTTTTTCATTGTAATCCAGCTGAGTCTGCCTGCGTCGGGCAATCTCTTTTATGGCCCGATCCATGGAACCGGTTAGCCGATCGGCGTAGAGGATGACCCGTCCTTCCAGGTGACGGCTGGCCCGGCCCATGGTCTGAATCAGGGTCGTTTCCGACCTCAGGAAACCTTCTTTGTCGGCGTCGAGAATGGCCACCAGGCTGACTTCGGGCAGATCCAGCCCCTCTCTTAAAAGGTTGATCCCGACCAAGACATTAACCTTGCCTTTTCTTAGTTCGCCGAGAAGCCGTGGCCTCTCGAGCGTTTTTGTTTCTGAATGCAGCCAATGGCTCAAAATGCCTTTTTCCCGGAGGAAGTCGTTCAGGTCTTCGGCCAGTCTTTTAGTGAGAGTGATGACCAAGACTCGTTCTTGTTTCTGGGTCCGCATTCGAATCTCGTCGACCAAATCATTCACCTGGTTCTGAGTAGAGCGGATCTCGATCCCCGGTTCCAAGAGTCCGGTCGGCCGGATCAATTGTTCAACGAGGCAGCCGCGGGAGCGCTGTTTTTCGAATTCTTCCGGCGTGGCCGAGACGTAGGTAATTTGGGGCGACTTTTGTTCAAACTCGGCATAGGTCAGAGGTCGGTTATCAAAGGCCGAGGGCAGGCGAAAGCCATAGTCGATGAGGATTTTTTTGCGGGCCCGGTCCTGAGTCGACATGGCTTTGATTTGAGAGCAGGTCAGATGGGATTCGTCCAGAAAGACTAAAAAGTTAGGATTGGCCAGGCGGAAATAATCCAGCAGAGTGAAAGGAGCTTGGTTAGGCGGACGGAACTCCAGGTGCCGGGAGTAGTTTTCAATCCCGCGACAATAACCCGTCTCGGACATCATCTGTAAATCAAAATTGGTCCTTTGTTCCAGCCTTTCGGCTTCCAGAAACTTCTTTTCTTTTTTAAAGAAAGCCGCTCTTTCCCTCAGCTCAATTCGGATATTCTCCATGGCTAATCTTAATTTATCCTCGGGAGCGATCCAAAATTTGGCCGGATAGAGGAGATAATTACTCAGAGGTTTGTAACTCGTGACCAGGCCGAGAGGCGCCACGGAGAGGCCGCTAATTGCCTTCTTCTCGAATTCGACCCGGATGATCTCCCGTCCGGTGACGACGGCTATCTCCACGGTTTCCCCGCGAACGCGAAAAGAGCCAGGCTGGAGATCGACGTCGTTTCTCTGGTATTGCAAGAAGACGAGTTGCTCCAGGAGTTCTCTTCGGCTCACTTTCTGTCCGGCTCGGATCTCCAACCGAATCTTCTGGTAGGTTTCCGGCGCCCCCAGGTTATAAATGCAGGAGACGGAAGCGACGACGATCGCTCCCTGGAACGAGAGCAGTTCCTGAACGGCCTGGTGGCGCAATCGATCGATTTCTTGATTGACGCTGGCATCCTTTTCGATATAGGTATCGGTCTGGGGGATGTAGGCTTCGGGTTGGTAGTAGTCGTAGTAAGAGACAAAATAATGGACCGGATCGTGGGGAAAAAACTCTCTGAATTCTTGATAGAGCTGAGCGGCGAGAGTCTTATTGGGAGAGATGATCAGGGCTGGTCTTTGGAGTTTTTCGATGACGTTGGCTATGGTCAGGGTTTTGCCCGATCCCGTGACGCCCAAAAAGACCTGGTGCTTAACGCCGGCTTCAAGGTTCGCCGTCAGTTTTCCGATGGCCTGCGGCTGGTCGCCCGCCGGCTTAAAAGGAGAAATGAGTTTAAGTTTCATGCTACAATCATAATAGCGCAAAGCGATATATCGGGCACCCTGCCGTTATAGCATGAAGGGGTTATTGTATCAGATAAAATCCATTGCCAAGAGGTTTCTGCCATCCTTTTTGATCAGCGGGTACCATTTTACCCTGGCTTTTATCGCGGCTTTATTCTATCGATTCCCGGGCCAGAAGATAAAAGTTATCGGCGTCACCGGCACCAACGGCAAATCAAGCGTGGTGGAGATGATCTCGCGCATCCTGATTGAAGCCGGGTATCCCACCGCTTCCCTGTCTTCGATCCGTTTTCAGATCGGCGACCAGGTAGAGATTAACGACAAACGCATGACCATGCCCGGTCGTTTTTTCGTTCAGCGTTTCTTGAGTCGAGCCATTCGGGCCGGCTGTCGTTACCTGGTTTTGGAAGTCACCTCTGAGGGCATCAAGCAGCATCGTCATCGCTTCATCACTTTTGACGCGGTCGTCTTTACCAATCTGAGTCCAGAACACATTGAAAGCCACGGCGGGTTCGAGAATTACCGTCGGGCCAAAGGAGAATTATTCAAAGCCACCTCAAAAATTCACATTGTTAATTTAGACGACGAGAACAGTGAATTCTTTTTGCAGTTCCCGGCTAAAGAGAAGTGGGGATACGGCTTGAAGATTTCTTCAAACCCCGGACTTCGAACCGTCAGAGCGGGCCGCGTCGAAATTTTAGTCGATGGATCAAGATTTATCATCGATGGTCAGGAATTCAGATTGAAATTATTGGGCGAGTTTAATATCTACAACGCCCTGGCCGCGGTCAGCCTGGCTCGATCCCAAGGGATTGGTCTAGACGTTTGCCAGAGGGCCTTGGATAAAGTTGAGGGATTGCCCGGACGACTGGAAAAAGTGATCACCAGTCCTTTTACGGCTTTTGTTGATTATGCCTTCACCCCCAACGCCTTAGAAAAAGTTTATCGCGTTGCGAGCACCCATCGTCAGTCGTCTGCTCAAAAACTAGTCTGCATTTTGGGTTCTTGCGGCGGTGGTCGGGACAAATGGAAAAGACCGGTGTTGGGAAGGATTGCGGGGCAGCACTGTCAGGAGATAATTTTGACCAATGAAGATCCCTACGACGAAGACCCGCAGGCAATTATTGATCAAATCGCGGCGGGTGTCGAATTGGGCCAACGTCAACCGACGGTCTATAGCGGGGACGATATATCAGGCAAGCCTGCCTGCTATAAGGTGATCGATCGGCGCTCAGCGATAAATAAAGGATTGAGCTTGACCCAGCCGGGCGACGTGATGATTATTACTGGCAAGGGCTGTGAGCCGTCAATGTGTCTGGCCGGGGGGCAAAGAATTCTTTGGGACGATCGGAAGGTAGTGCGGGAAGAATATGAGAAGTTAAGAAATAATCATGGTGAGTCAAAAAGACTTTCATAAGATTAATGATTGGCTTTGGGAGTTGCCCCAGGATTTTCGGGCCGATATGAGGGTGCCGGTGCGGGTTTATGTTTCCGAGGAAATGCTCGCCGAAGCATTCAAGGACAACTCTTTGTTTCAGGCGATGAACGTGGCGACCCTGCCCGGAATCCAGAAATATGCCTTGGTCATGCCGGACATGCACGAAGGCTATGCTTCTCCCATCGGCGGCGTGGCCGCCATCGAAACAGCGGAAGGGATCGTCTCGCCCGGCATGTGTGGCTACGACATCAACTGCGGCGTCCGGCTACTCAGGTCGGCCCAGAACGAAAACAGTCTCCGTCCCTACCTTGATAAATTAGCCGTTGAGATCCAGAAAAGAGTGCCTTCTGGTTTGGGCCAGGGCCGACAAATCAAACTTTCTAACAAGGAGATCGACGGGATTTTAGAAGAAGGAGTCAAGTCTCTCGTTTCGAAGGGTTACGCCAACCCAGAAGACGAAGAAAGCTGTGAAGCCAGTGGCCGGCTGCCTTGGGCTGACAGCCGGATGGTTTCTCGTCGCGCCCGAGACCGTGGCCGCGATCAAGTGGGCACCCTGGGGTCGGGTAATCATTTCCTCGAAGTCCAGAAGGTCGCCGAGATCTTTGACGAAACCATCGCTCAGGGTTTCGGCCTATTCAAGGACCAGGTCGTGCTCATGGTCCATTGCGGTTCCCGCGGTTTGGGACACCAGGTCTGCACCGATTACCTGAAAGAGTTCATTCCTTTAATGGAAGGGAAGTATAAAATTCAGGTCTCGGATCGGGAGTTCGCCGGCGTCCCCTTTGCTTCTCCCGAAGGTCAGAGATATTTCAGCGCCATGGCCGCCGCCGCCAATTTCGCCTGGGCTAATCGTCAGATGATCACTTTTTTCGTCCGGCAGGCCTGGCAGAATGTCTTAGGAGAAAAAGGCGGTCGGCTCGATCTCCTCTACGATGTGGCGCACAACATCATCAAAAAAGAGAAATATCCAATTGAAGGACGGGAGGTTGAGGTGGCGGTTCATCGCAAGGGGGCGACCCGGGCTTTCCCGCCCGGGAGCCCTGAGATTCCGGAAAAGTATCGTCCGCTGGGCCAGCCCGTTCTGATCCCGGGTTCGATGGGAACGGCCTCCTATGTTTTAGTCGGCACCCCTGGAGGAGAAGCATCCTTTTTCAGCGCGGCCCACGGCGCCGGTCGCGCCATGTCGCGTCACCAAGCGCTGCGAACGGTCAGCGGACCAGCCGTGGTCAGACAGCTTCAGCAGCAAGGGATCATCGTTCGCTGTGAAAGCGTTCAGGGTATTGCCGAAGAAGCGCCAATAGCCTATAAAGATATTGAAAGTATCGTAGAAGTTGTTCAGCAAGCCAATCTGGCGAGAAGGGTGGCGAGGTTGAAACCCCTGGCGGTTATTAAAGGAGAGTAATTAAAGCCAAGAATGTTAAACTTCGGGCCCAAAAGTGAAAATGAAAAAAAAGAGATTGTCCAAATCAATCCGGAAATTTATTCGTCAGCAGAAGGCGCGGATCCGCCGCGGGGTTTTGGATTTGAAGAAGCAAGAAGAGCTCATCCAAGAGCTCTACCGTCCATATTTGAAATTCAGAAACCCGGTTTCTGAAAACAAAAGCTGATGCAGACCGAAGCCCTCTACAACCTAGCGATCAAGATGGGCCGAGAGGCGGACTTCCGCCCAGCGGACCACATCGACAAGCTTTTAAGTTGGCGCCAGGAAAAGTTTGATAAGTTGTCTCTGGAAGAGAAGGCGGAATTCGATAGCGCGTCTCTAAAAAATCCCTACTCCGACAGCCGAATTTTGAACGTGGCCCAAAATAAAGAGATTCGGCGGGTTTTGGTCGGCATCGACATTGATCCTGCCGAGATTTTATTGGCCAAAGAATTGGGCCAGATCGACTTGATCATTTCCCATCATCCTCTGGGCCAAGCCCTCGCCAGCCTGCACGAAGTCATGGAATTGCAGTGCGACGTTCTCAGCCAGTATGGTGTGCCCATCAACGTGGCCGAGGGCCTGATGCGGGAAAGAATTTCTGAAGTCGCCCGGCGGGTCAGCTCGGGCAACCATCAGCAAGTCGTGGACACGGCCAAATTGTTGGGCTTCAATTTGATGTGCCTACACACGGTGGCCGACAACCTGGCCGCCCGCTTCCTCAAAGAAAAGATCGAGAAAGATAATCCAGAGAGGATCAGCGATTTAATGAGACTTTTGCGAGGGATTAAGGAATACCAGGAAGCGACGAAGCTCTGTGCCGGTCCGAAAATCTTTGTCGGTCAGCCTGATAACCGTTGCGGCCGGATCGCCCTGACCGAGATTACGGGCGGAACCGAGGGCTCACCCAAACTCTACGAAAAAATGGCCATTGCCGGTATCGGTACCGTCGCCGGCATGCATATGTCTGAAGAGGGCAAGAAAGAGGCGGAAGCGGCCAACCTCAACGTCGTCATCGCCGGCCACATGTCTTCCGATTCATTAGGAGTCAACCTTTTCCTGGACGAATTGGAAAAACAGGGAATCGAAATCATTCCTTGTTCTGGCCTGATTCGTATTTCAAGAGTTAAGTAGCGGCGTAATTGTTTCTGTTTTTATTTAGCCCGCGTGAGCGGGTTTTTGCTTTCTTGACATCTGGGATTATTCTTAGTAGAGTTGGCCCATCTCAAATCCCGAAAGGAAGGATAGCCATGAACCGCTGGATCTGTTTGTTCTTGTTGTTTGCTCTTTCTGCCTGCGCGGCGCCGACCCCGTCACCGGCAAAGCCGTCAACGGCTCAGCCGACGTGCAGCATCGCGCTAGAAAAGAAAGAGCCATCGCTTTCTCCGGAGGCGCAGGCCCAGGGGATCGGGCAGCGCTGGTCGCCGGTCAGCAACTGGTCGGCGATCAAAGAGGAGGGGGCGACTATCGTCTATGCCGGTGAAGTGAGAATCTCGTTTGGGCTAGGAGGCTACACCGCCCAGAAAGGCTCTCAAATAGTCGCGGTTAAAGCCGTCGCTGGGGAAGCCGTGGAATTGTCGCTCTCGTGCGAAGGGGCGACCGTCCGGATCTTCCTCCGCTACGACGGCAAATCGTGGCAATCATTGGAGTATTTCAAGAAGGACCCCCAAGCATAGGCAAAGCAAAACAGCCGCTCAGAAGACCGAGCGGTTGTTTTCATTCCAGTCAATAAATCTGCTAAGATGAATTTACCACGATGAAAAACTATTCCTCCAATCGCGCCCAAAAAGGGAAAACCGCTTTCCGCACCCCCGATCGCCTTTGGTCTGGTTCGCAGATCAAAAAACTGCCTTCGCGCTATCGTTTTAGCGCCGGCTCTCGGCAGTCCAAACGGAAAGCCGCTTAATCATGTAGGTGTCGCGGAGGCGGTAGCCGAGCCGGCGGTAATAGCCGCGGGTGCCGACACCGGCGATGATCGCCATTTTGGAGAAACCTTCTTTTTGGGCAATTCTCTCTGCCTCTTTGATCAAATCTTTCCCCAGGCTTTGATGCTGGGGGGAGTGTCGGGTTTTTTCACCCAGAGCTAAAGCTTGTCCATAGGTATGGATTTCTCGGATGAGGGTGGCTTTCTCTAGGACCGGAAAGACCGCTTCTTTTTGATCTCCCCGAGGCAGCCGAAGACGAAGAAGGCTGTAGAGGTATCGTCTTTTTTTGTCCTCGAAGCTGAGAAAGATCTCTTGGCCGTCCGAAGCCGAGTAGTCCTGGCGGAAGAGCTGAAGATCTTCTCTAGAAGAGAAACCCTGTTTGGCTTCTCGACAGCGGATGCAGCGGCATTTTTTGCCCTCTTTCTCCATTTCTTTCAGGACGACTTCCCTCAGGTTAGAGACCTTACTGCCGGCAACGACGTAGGAAGATGGGATGTCGCGGTAGACGCGAATGACGCGGCACCAGACCGGAATCTTTTGCTTCACCTTCTTTAAAAGATCAATCAACTGGCGGTCGGAGTAGGATCGGTATTTTTTCTTTAGCCAGAGACGATAGAGGGGCGCTTCTTTGACGACGACGCAGGGATAAATTTTCAGGAAATCGGGCCGGAAATCGGGGTTCTGGAAAACTTCAGAAAACATCTCCTCATCTTTTTTCAGGCTGGACCCGAGGAGGTTGGGCATGAGATGATAGCAAACCTTAAATCCCGACTCTTTGAGAAGGCGGGTCGCCCGGATGGTTTCAGAAACGAGGTGTCCCCGGAGGTTCTTTTTGAGAACGTCATTGCGCAGACTCTGAACACCCAGTTCGACCCGGGTGATGCCTAATTTCCTCAGTCTTTTTACCTCCTCTCCGTTGATGAAGTCGGGCCGGGTTTCTATCGTGACGCCAATTATTCGGTGTCTCGCTTTCTCATTCTTTTTTTGTTCATCAATCAAAGAGGTGGACCGAAGGCGGTGGTTAGCGGCTCGGAAGCATTCTTTCACGAACCATTCCTGGTAACGGGCCGGCAGGGCCGACCAGGTACCGCCAATGATGATTAATTCGATCTTGCCGGTCTCGTGACCCGTGGCCCGCAGAGAGTCCAGGCGGTTTCTGACCTGGAGATAGGGGTCAAATCGGTTGGCCAGGGCTCTCATGACGGCCGGCTCTCCATCCAGATAGCTTTTCGGCAATCCTTTTTGAGTCGGACAGTAAAGGCAAGACCCGGGACAAGGATAGGGCTTGGTTAGGACCGAGACCGAGACAATGCCCGAGAGAGAGCGCATTTTTCTCGTGCGCAAGAGTTTTTCCAGATTTTCACTGCGTCCGATCTTTCCTTCGTCAACCAAGTTATGATAGGCTTGAAGCAGAGATGAACTCTTCGGACAGGAGAGATGATACTCTTTGGCGAACGCCCGCTTTAATGACGCCAAGTCCTCCGGCTTGACGACCCGGTTTTTAACTAATTTTTTGACGATTATTTCAGAAACATCCATGGAAGAGAAACTGGCGAGAGAATTATTAGAAAAGACCAAGAAAGATTACGATTTGATTATCGAAGACTTCTCTCGGGCAAACTATAACCTTTGGCCCGAATTATTTAGCATCTTTAATGATTATACCAAAAACGAAGATAAGATTCTTGACGTTGGTTGTGGTATTGGACGGCTCCTAGAAATCATTGGTCATAAAGACATAGAATATTTAGGCATCGATAGTTCTGCTGGACAACTGCAAGAGGCAAAGAGAAGACACCCAGATAGGAGTTTCTCATTGGCCAACGCTACTCGACTGCCTTCTCTTGATGATTCTTTTGACAAAGTCTTTCTGGTTTCGGTCTTGCATCACATTCCTGGTAAGGAACTACAAAGAAGAGTTGTCGGCGAGGCCGTCAGAGTTTTGAAGCCCGGCGGATTATTGTTTTTGAGCGTTTGGCGTCCCCGCTTTTTCGTCTTAGTTAAATCGGTTTTGAAGCATAGCTTTCTGAAATTAATTAGAAGATCAAAACTAGACTGGCTGGATGTAATGATCCCCTGGGGCAGAAAGACAAAAAGGTATTATCATCTTTTTCGGTTGAAAGAATTGCAGAGACTCATTAGAAACTCGGGCCTAGAAATCGTTAAATCAGGCGTTGCAAAGAGCGAAAAGGGCCGAAGATTAAACCTTTACCTGATCGCTCGAAAAGTCCCCATTGCCTAATGGATAAGGCGCGACCCTCCGGAGGTCGAGATCGAGGTTCGAATCCTCGTGGGGACACTTAAAGTACGGTACTTGCCCGATATATCGTCGGGCGCTATACTGGGATCGAGAAGGGGGTGCGAGATGCTATTCTCTAAGGACAAATAGTTTTAATGAAGGAGACTAAGGGCGCCTTTCCTGCCATGTCCGGCGGGATCAAAAGACATGCCGAATTCATCAAGACTATTCCTCCCTTCTCAACCAGAAACCGTGCCGATTGGCGCGGTTTGTGGTTTTTATTACCCGGTATGGTAAAATGAGGTATCAACATGAAATCTCGTAACGATTTTCCATTTTACGACTACGATCCGGGGGATAAGCAGCGCCTCAAAAGGGTGATGGCCGAGTTCCAAAAAGGCTTTAATTTTCTCAAAAGATTTGAAAACGAACGAACCGTTTCCATCTTCGGCTCTCATTTAGATAAAGAGGGGGAAAGGGAGTACGAACAAGCGAGAAGGTTGGGAGGCCTTTTGGCCAAAGAAAAAATAGTCGTTCTGACCGGCGGCGGACCGGGAGCGATGGAAGCCGCCAACCGGGGCGCCTTTGAAGCGGGCGGTCAATCCGTGGGCATCAACCTGGAATTGGGCCGACAGGAGCAAAGAAATTCTTACGTTAAAGAAAGCATTTGTCTTCATTACCTTTTTGTCAGAAGGGTGATGTTGGCCCACGCCTCTCAGGCTTATGTGTTTTTTCCTGGAGGATTCGGTACCCTCGACGAATTTTTTGAAATTGCCACTCTGGTCGTGACGGAAAAAATCTACCGGCAAATCCCAATCGTCCTTATGGGTAGGGATTATTGGAATTCTTTGAAAAAGTGGCTGAAAAGAATGCCGATGGAAAAACATCGGGCCATTCTTAAGTCAGAGTTCTTTTTTTGGAGAGTTGTCGATAACGAAAAACAAGCCCTCGCCATTCTAAAGAAAATACCTTCTTGCTTTGTTCGTCATGAGTCAGTTTAAAGGTCGTTTTAAAAAATCATAAAGCCTTTTACTATAGCGGGCGGGACGCCGCCCGATATATCATACTTGCTATGAGCTGTGGTACTTGCGAAACTCATCCAGAGGGGGAATTAATCGGTAAGGTGACTCATTACTTTGACCGCGTGGGCGTGGCCGTCGTTGATCTGACCAAGCCCCTGAAGGTCGGCGACACTATCCGCATTGAGGGCGGAGAAGGCACTTCATTCACCCAACCGATCGATTCGATGGAGGTTGAACACCAGAAGATCGAACAGGCTAAGGCCGGGGATTCGGTCGGATTGAAGGTGAACGAAAAAGTCAAAGACGGCTATCGGGTTTACAAGCTATAACCTCTCTACAGAATGAAATTAACCAAGGCGTTGGGTTTACTTTTGCTTCTTTTAGGACTAGCCCTAATCTTCTACGGGATCTTCTCTTCCTATCAGGTTTTTACCAACGCGACTCAACCACCGACGATTTTTGTCGTCTCGCCAACCTCAACCCAAAAGCCAGCCTCGAACGGATCCGAAGCGGGGATCAGTGGCTTACTCGGCGGTTTAGTCGGGATTGATGTCGGAAAAGTGATGGGCGGGGAAATCCAGAAGATTCTTCCGGCCGACTATCTGCCCAAGCTTTTAAATCTCCTCAGCTGGTCGGTTTTCACGAGCCTTCTCATTTTTGCCGGTAGCCAGGTCGCGGGGCTGGGAATAAAGTTGCTCAAAGATTAATTTTTCAGAATGAAATTCGTCGCCGATTTTCATATTCATTCTCGTTTTTCCCGCGCCACTTCTAAAGAGATAAATCTTGAGAATCTGGCCAGGTGGGCGAGCGTTAAGGGTATCAGTCTTTTGGGCACGGGCGACTTCACTCATCCCGTTTGGTTTAAAGAATTAAAAGAAGGACTAGAACCGGCCGAGCCCGGTCTTTTTAAATTAAAGCCAAAAACGCGAGCGAAAATCAACAATGGTTTCGGCGCGGGAGCCGAAGGAACTCGCTTCATCCTGACGACCGAAATCAGCTGCATTTACAGCAAAAACAATCGCGTGCGCAAGATTCACCTCCTGGTCATTTCTCCTAGCCTGGAGTCGGTAGAAAAGATCAATTCTCGGCTCGAGTGGGTGGGTAATCTGAAGGCGGATGGCCGGCCGATCTTGGGAATCGACGCTAAAGAATTGACCAAAATCATTCTTCAGCTCTCGCCCGCCTCGGTCGTCGTGCCGGCGCATTGCTTGTTGCCCGATGCCTATATTCATTCTAAAACCGGCATGAGACAGATTAAGGATATTAAAATCGGTGATTTTGTCTACACGCATACCGGAAAGACAAAAAGAGTAGAAAACGTTCTCAAGAGAGCATATCACGGCTTGATTTATACGATTAGACCGTCTTACTTCAGGTTGGGTTTGGCCACAACTCCTGAACATCCCTATTTGGCTATGCGGAACGACTGTTATCAGGGACAATCTAATTATTATGGCGAGCAACTAAAACGGGAATATTTTCGAGGAACAAAACCGCAATGGATTCCGGCCGATAAAATCAAGATCGGGGATATTTTACTATTTCCGCGATTCCGGAACATTAAAGATCAAGAGTTTTTGGATTTGACTCAAGTTGTTAATCCGATCCCGATCAAATTTAAAGAAAATAAAATTGCCCCCATTGGTTTTAAGGTTACTTGGTTGCCTCAAGCGATAACGGTTGACAAAGATTTTTGTCGTTTAGTCGGCTACTATTTATCTGAGGGTTATACTAATAATCGCGACGCAATCGCATTTTGTTTTTCTGATAGAGAAAAAGAATATATCGCCGATCTCCAGTCTTTGATGAAAAAAATATTTGACATTGAGCCAAGCCGGATTGTCCAAAAGGAAGGCGTCGGCGGAGTCGAGATTATTTATTTTTCAAAGATTTTATACAACGCTTTTGGTCATTTATTCTACAGTTTGTCTGATAAAAAGGCCCATTCGAAAATGCTGCCGACCTGGATGTTGGAATTACCGTTAGAAAAACAGGTGGAAATCTTCCGGGGATGGTGGCGTGGAGACCACGGTTCGACAGTTTCTCGGACATTGATGAACCAGATGAAGATTATTCTTTTGCGGTTAGGCGTGGTACCGTCAATCAACGTTAATACTAGAGCTCAGTATGAAAAACGAGGTAGGCATTTCATAAATGGAAGAAAGATTTCAGCGAATAACGATTTATTCATGTTCTCAAGATTATCTTTCTTCGAGGATAAATTTAATCTCTTGAGGGAAAAGGAGTTTGCGCAATCAAATTACAAAACCATCAGAAAAAACGGCTGGATAGATGAAAATTATATCTACCTGCCGGTCAGAAATATAGATAAAAATAGTTATCGCGGTGACGTTTTTAATCTAGAGGTAAAAGAAGACAATTCTTATATTACCGAATTCGCCACCGTCCATAATTGCTGGACTCCGTGGTTCTCGGTCTTCGGTTCCAAGTCGGGATTCGACTCGGTCGAAGAGTGCTTCGAGGATTATTCGAGATACATTTTCGCCCTGGAAACGGGCTTATCCTCAGATCCGAAGATGAATTGGCGGCTCTCGGCGCTCGACCAATACACCCTGATTTCTAATAGCGATTCTCACTCGCTCCGAAAGATTGGCCGGGAAGCCAACGTTTTTGAAGGTGCGGCCCTGAGCTATCCCGAGGTCATTAAGGCTATCAAGAAGATGGGCCAGAACCTGAAGCTGATTTATACCATCGAGTTTTTTCCCGAAGAGGGCAAATACCATTACGACGGTCATCGGCTTTGTCAAGTTTCCTTCTCACCCGAACAGACAAAGAAATCTGGCGGAACCTGCCCGGTCTGCGGCAAATCTTTGACTATCGGCGTTCTGAGCCGGGTTGAGGAATTGGCGGATCGGCCCGAAGGTTCGAGTCCCGTCGGGAGAATCCCTTTCAAAAGCCTGGTGCCCCTGGAAGAGATCATCGCCGAGGCCCTGGGTTTGTTGCCGGGCGCCAAGAAAGTTGAGGAAGAATATCATAGTTTGATCAAAAAGATGGGCAGCGAGTTCAGCATTTTGACTGAAGCCAGTCTCTCTGATCTGACCGCCCTAACTCTACCCGAAATTGCCGAAGGTATTTCTCGAGTCAGAGAGGGTCGATTGGTAATCGAACCCGGCTACGACGGCCTCTACGGCCGGGTCAGAATTTTTAACCAGGGAGAACAAAAAATAATTAGCAAGCAAAAGAGCCTCTTCTGAGAAACTCTTGACATCTGGTTAATAATGAGTTATAACGGATAAGATCCGATATATCGGGCACCCTGTCCGTTATTATCTGATCAGCCGAGAAGTATCGTCTTAATCTAAATTTGTTTTGAATTTCTGAGGCGCTCGAAGAGCGACTCGAAAACAAAGTAAAGTTAAGCGGCTTTCAGGCAAAGGTCGCTTTTGTAAACCAGTAAAAGAAGAAGTTCGACAAAAACAGAATTTTCTAAGGACTTCTTCAAATCAGAGTGTTTCAGAAATTTGATCCTGCCGGAAGAGGTTTCGAACGGAAGATGTATCAAGGGGACTGGGCTTGCTCCGAGTGCGGAGCCAAGATCACCGAACTCCCCTTTGAGCCCTCGCCCGGTCGCGACATCTTCTGTCGAGACTGCCACGCGAAAAGAAGGCAATCTTTTGGCAGATAAGAGAGGTCTTAGCCTCGATGCGAGCGAGGTAGACCAAAAGAGGAAGCGGGCCCCAGCGGCCCGTTTTTTCTTTGCCGAAAAACACTCGCCTTGACGAGCCGGTTGTTTTGTCCTAGGATATGGGAATTTGAGGTAGGCAGGATTGACACAAAAACGGAGCGGATTTAAGATAGCAAGGGCAAGTTTCCAGATTATCACTTAAAGAACCAATATGGGTAACCGGGGTAAGTTTTTCCTGACCAAGGAGGGGAGGGCGAGATTGGAGAAAGAATTCACTGAACTTTTACGGCTCAAGGTTTTTAAAACCAGGGGCGAATCACCGCGAATCTTTCACTCCGAGGATATCAATCCGGAGTTTTTGGCTTTCCAGGAAGACATGGACCTCTTAGATGCGCGCATCATCGAACTCGAGGAAATCTTAAAGGACGTCCAATTGATTAAGCTTCCAGCCAAAGACCAACAGGGCGTCGTCGGTTTGGGGGCTAAGGTAATGGTGGAGATCGACGGCGAGACCGATGAGCTGGAGATTATCGGTAGTCTCGAAGCCAACCCTTCTCTGGGCCGGATCAGCAACGAATGTCCGGTTGGGAGGGGCTTGATGGGGCACAGGGTGGGCGACGAAGTCGTCGTCGGCGTCAATCCGAAGATCGTCTATAAGATAAAAAAGATTAAGTACTAGAGATGGGAGAAATGAAGCCTTTCATTCGATTTTTCACCGAAGCCGGCCGGCTGCGGAAGGTCTTGCGGCGGGGCGGCGTGCTGATCGGCTCGAAATCGCCCTCTTCAATCACCGACCACCTTTTCCGCGCGGCCCTCATGACTTTAGTTTTGGGCCGGGAGAAAAATGGGAACTTGAACATGACCAAGGTTTTAGAGATGGCTTTGGTTCATGATCTCTGCGAACTCTACACCGGCGACAAGAGCCCTTACGACCACAAAACGATTCTGCCCCAGGACAAAAAGAAGTGGCCGGAACTGTTTGATCACTGGCCCCGGCTGACGGCTCAGGAGAAAAAGAGACGAGTCGAACAGAAATACAAGCAAGAGGGAAAAGCCATTGATAGGTTACTTCAGGGCCTACCTCGAGCCATCCAGAAAGAAATCAAGGGCAGCTGGTCCGAATACGAAAAAGGTTTGACCAAAGAGGCCAGGTTCGTCAAACAAATTAATCGTTTAGAGGCTCTTCTTCAGGCTTTGGAGTATGGTCGAGAAGAAAAGATCCGCGTTTACAAATCTTGGTGGGTTGGCTCAAAAGAAAGAATCGACGAGCCGGTTTTGATTAAGTTCATGGAAGCTCTGGCCAAAGAGTTTCCCGCCCGAGATTAGGAGATTGTCGGAGAAACTTTTCCCGCCGGCGAGCGGGTTTTTTAATTGTCGTAACCGCTATAGCGCGAAGCGATATATCGGGCGGCGTACCGCCCGCTATAGCGGGCAGAATTGCCCGATATATCGTCTTCGCTATATAATAAAAAGGAAATGAAGAACCAGGAATTGGTCAAAATCTTTTCTGAAATCGCCATCTTCCTCGAAATGGACGACATTGCCTTCCGACCTCAGGCCTACGAGAAGGCGGCTTTGGCCCTGGAAGCCTTAGAGCAGGATGTCGCGCAGATCTATCAAAAAGAGGGCGTCGCTGGCTTAAAGAAGATTCCGGGCGTGGGGGAAACTTTGGCCGAGAGAATCGAGGAGTACCTGAAAACTGGCCAGATCAAATACTATCGCGAGCTCAGAAAAAAGATGCCGGTTGATTTGGCCGGACTGCTGGCCGTCGAAGGCATCGGGCCAAAAACTATCAAAGAACTCTATCTTCGCCTGGGGATAAAAAACCCGAAAGACCTGGAAAGGGCGGCGCGGGCGGGAAAAATCCGCGCCCTGGCCAATTTCGGCGAGAAAACAGAAAAGAACATCCTGCAGGGCCTGGAATTTTTACGGCGCCAATCCGGTCGTTTTTTGTTGGGGGAAATTTTGCCCGAGACGGAGGAAATGATGCTTAAACTCAGAGAGCTGAAAGAGGTAGAGAGGATCAGCCTGGCCGGATCACTGAGGCGGCGCAAAGAAACGATCGGCGACGCCGACATTCTGGTCGTCAGTCAGAACCCGCGAAAAGTCGTCGATTTTTTCGTCACCCTGCCGGGTGTCGTTAAGGTCTGGGGACAAGGCACGACCAAGGCCTCTATCCGGCTGAGGCGGGGGATCGACATTGATCTGAGAATCGTGCCTCGAGAGAGTTACGGCGCCGCTCTTCAGTATTTTACCGGCTCCAAGGAGCACAACATTCTGACCAGAAAACTGGCCCTGGAAAAAGGGCTCAAGCTCAACGAATACGGTCTTTTTCGTGGCCGAAGAATGATCGCCAGCCAAAGTGAAGAAGATGTCTATCGCGCCCTGGGATTGCCGTTGATCGAGCCCGAATTGAGAGAAAACCAGGGAGAAATCCAGGCGGCCCAGCGAGGACAGCTGCCGCGCATCATCGGCTACGGAGAGATTCAGGGAGATCTCCACTGCCACTCTGACTGGGACGGGGGCCGGAACACGATTTTAGAAATGGCTCGGGCCGCCCAAAAGAGAGGCTATCACTACCTCGGAATCAGCGACCACACTCAGTTTTTAAAAATCGAACGAGGCTTGGACGAAAGACAGCTTTTGAGACAGCGGAAAGAAATCGATAAGTTAAACGCGAAATTCTACAGATTCCAAATATTGCAGGGCTGCGAAGCCAACATTTTGAACGACGGCTCCATCGACATTAAAGACAGCGCCCTGGCTAAACTGGATTTCGTCATCGCCGGAGTCCACTCCAGCCTTAAGATGGCCAAAGCCGAGATGACTCGACGCTTGATCCGGGCCACGAGAAATCCTCACGTGGATATCATTTCTCATCCGACCGGCCGTCTTTTACAGAGGCGCGACGAGTATCAGATCGATTTCGACTCGATTTTGAGGGCCGCCCGAGAAACAAAAACCGTCCTGGAGATCAACGCTTCTCCGGAGAGGCTTGACCTGAAAGACGCCAACATCCGTCGCGCCGGGGAGTCAGGTGTCAAAATGGTCATCAGCACCGATTCTCACGCCAAGGAGCAGATGAAATTTATCGACCTGGGCATCGCTCAGGCCCGGCGAGGCTGGGCCGAACCCGCCGACATCATTAATTGTTGGCCCTTGGCTCGGCTTCGAGGTTTCTTCAAGCCTTAAGATTCCAAGAGACTAAACAAAACCACCCCCGCTCAGTCCGCGAGGGTGGTTTTTGTTTTGAGTTGATCATTTAGCCTTGGCTGTCTCGACGATTTGCCGGAAGATTTCAGGATGTTTCTGTGCGAGCTGCGAGAGAATCTTGCGGTCGATCTCGATATTTTTTTGTTTGAGGCCATGCTGCAGGCGGCTGTAAGAAAAACCAAGGCTTTTGGCGGCCGCGCCGATCTTTATCTGCCAGAGGCGGCGGAACTCTCTTTTTTTGGCTCGTCGATCGCGGAAGGCGTATCTTCCCGCGTGGAAGATGGCTTCTTTGGCCAGCCTTAGTTTGGATTTCCTACCCCAACGAAAACCCTTCGTCTGTCTCAAGATGTTCTTTCTTCTCTTTTGACTGATTTTTCCACCTTTAACCCGGGCCATGTTTAGTGAATGAATTTTTTAATTCTCTTCAATTCGGACTTGGACAGACGAACCATCTTTCTCTTTTGGCGGATCCTCTTACCCGATTTCTTGGCCAAATAGTGATTCAGGCCGATCCGTCGGCGCAAAACCTTGCCGCTTTTAGTGATTTTGAAACGTTTTAAGATTGATTTTCGCATGTCATTGCTTGGTGATGATGAGGTTGAATCCTCGGGGCCCCTTTTTAAAATCGGTTTCCTGTCGGATGGCGACGTTCTGGTTAAGAATTTTCATGAACTGATTGACCTTCTCTCTGGCCAGGTGACTCAAGGCCTTTTCCCGACCGCGCAGGACCATTTCGACGAAGACCTTGTTGCCTTCGTTGAGAAACTTTTCTGCCTGTTTGGCCCGGATCTCCAGATCATGAGGGGAGATAGCGAAGGAAAGTCGGATACCCTTAACCTGGCCGCCCCTTTGTTTTTTGACTTCTTTCTGTTTTTTCTCCTGCCAGTAAAGGTACTTGCCGTAGTCGCCCAGACGACAGACCGGGGGAGCTACTTTTTCGGTGACCTGGATTAAATCCAAGTGGCGCTCCTGGGCGAGCTGGAGCGCTTCTCTCAAGCCGACCACTCCCAGCTGTTTTCCTGTTTCGTCGATCAGCCTGACTTCTGGCGTCCGGATTTGATTATTGACTGGCGTTCGTTTTAAGATAATTTTTCGATAGTTTTTAAACTAGAAGTGGAGGCGCCGAGATTGCACCCGGATCCAGAAATTTTTCCCAGAGAAAGACTACAAGCTTAGCCTAATTTTCTTTGAAGCGGGAAGGACAGTTAGGCTCGTCTTCCCGCCAATCTTGGCTTGCGCCAAAAAAAAGAACACTTTTCTCGATCCATGACACCGACCTTAATTATCGAGAATCCTTAGGGTCGGCGCGGCTTTAAGCTACAGCCAAAGCCGGTTGTGAAGATAAATTAGCATTTATCTGTGTCAGCTTTAACGAGGTCTGACGACTCGGCTTGCCTTTCTTGGGGTCGATTTCTGTCGAAGCTTTTCGCCCCCTTTTGTCTTCACCCTAGCGCGTCTTTGATCTCGCGCCGGACGTCACGCTTCTTGATGATCTCTCGACGATCAGCCTTTTTGAGTGGTTTGGCTAGGGCAAATCCCAGCTTTATTTTCTCGTCATTAGTATATAGTCTCAAGGGTACAAATGTCAATCCTTTCTGAGAGAGGCGTCCCCGGAGATAATTCAGCTCTTTTTTGGTTAAAAGGAGCTTGCGGTTCCTTTCGGGCAGATAGCCGGCGGGAGCGTTCTTGGGTTGATAGGCCGGAATGTGGCCGCCGGTCAGGAACAATTCATTTCCTTGGGTGACGACGTAGCTGCCGGTCAGGCTCGCGCGCCCCAGCTTAATCGATTTCACTTCGGTACCCAAAAGCACGAGGCCGGCCTCGAACCTTTCCAAGATCTCGTAGCTGAAGGAGGCTTTGCGATTTTCCGTGAAAACCCGCATGTTTTTGTAAACCTAGCTTCCTTAGACATTTTAACAGAATTACGTTAAAGTTAAAACGACATGATTCGCCGCGAACTACAAGAATTAATTCAGGCGGCCGTCGAAGAAAATGATCTCGCGGTCAGTTTTTCTCTGAGCCCCCCTCTGGTCGGTAACCACGGCGATTACGCCACGAGCCTAGCCTTGTCTTGGGCAAAAAAAACCAAAGAAGATCCCCTGGCCTTGGCCCAGCGGCTCAAGTCTCGAATCCTCGGCCTGAAGCCCGCCCCGGCCCTGCTGGAAAAGATTGAGGTCGCCCCGCCAGGCTTCGTCAACTTCTTTCTGTCTCCGAGCTGCTTACAAAAGGAGGCCGAACAGATTCTGAAGCAGGGAGGTAAATACGGCTGTTTAAAAATTGGCCGCCACCAGAAAGTTCAGGTCGAATTCATCTCGGCCAATCCGACCGGTCCCCTCACCGTCGGTAATGCCCGGGGCGGCTTTTGGGGTGACGTCTTGGGCAACGTGCTTAAAGCGGCCGGCTTTAAGGTTGAAAAGGCCTATTACGTCAATGACTATGGTATGCAGGTGATGACCCTGGGACACTCGGTTCTAAAAGACGACCAAGCCAAATACAAAGGAGGATACGTCGACTGGCTGCACCAGAGGATCGGAGAGAAGGATCCTTACCGCGCCGGAGAAGCGGCCGCTCGCTTGATCGTCGAAGAAATGATCAGAAGGACCGTCGCTAAAATGGGAATTGAATATGACGAGTGGATCTCCGAAACCTGGCTGCACCAGTCCAAAAGAGTCGAGAAGGCCCTCGCCCTCTTGGAAAAGAAGGACCTGACCTACGAGAAAGACGCGGCGGTTTGGTTCAAGTCTTCCCAGTTTGGCGATCAGCGGGATCGGGTGATCGTCAAAAAAGACGAGTGGAAGACCTATCTGGCCGGCGACGCCGGACTCCATTACTACAAATTTAACGAGAAGAAGTTCGATCGGGTCATCAACATCTGGGGGGCCGATCACTACGGCGACGTTCCGGGATTGATGGCCGTGGTCGAAGCCCTGGGCCACCCGGGCAAATTGGAGATCATCCTTCTCCAGTTCGTCACCCTGATCGAAAAGGGACAGGAGTTGAAGATGTCTAAGCGGGCCGGTGTTTATGTGACCATGGAGGAATTATTGGAGATGGTCGGTTTGCCCGCGACCCGCTTCTTCTTTTTACAAAAGTCGGCCGATACCCATTTGAATTTTGACGTCGATTTGGCCCGGGAGCAATCAGAGAAGAACCCAGTTTATTACGTGCAGTATGCGCACGCCCGAATCTGCAGCATCTTAGCCAAAGTTCGGGCTCAAAATCTGAAGCACAAAACCACGAGCCAGGGCTTAAAACTGTTGAACCATCTCAGCGAACTGGCGCTGATCAAACAGCTCATCCGGTTTCCCGAAGTCATCGAAGACAGCGCCCAGGACTATCAAATTCAGCGCCTGCCTCAGTACGCCTTGGATTTGGCCGCGGCTTTCCACCGGTTTTACCGAGACTGTCGGGTCATCGACCAAGATCCGGACCTGACCCAGGCGAGATTGTCCCTGCTCCTGGCCACTCAAACGGTTCTCAAAAACGCTCTGGCCCTGATGGGAATCCCGGCGCCCGAGAAAATGTAGCCTCTTCCTCCTTCGGACCCGTTCTGCCATCCTGTTTTCAGGTTGAAATGAAGCGAGAAAAGTGCTATTTTAAAGAATGCGATTAAAAAACCATTACTATTTTTTACGGCATGGCCAAACCACTTGGCGCAGAACTGACCTATCTTATCCCGCCGACAACATGACTTCGGTTCGTCTGAGTCCAGAGGGAAAAAAGCAGGTTGAGCGGGCGGTGACGGTTCTAAAACAAAAGGGGATCGATCTGATTTTTTCTTCAGATTATCTACGGACCAAGCAGACCGCGGGAATCGTCTCCCGCGCCCTAGGAATAAAACCCGTCTGGGACAGAAGGCTGAGGGACGTCCGGCTGGGTCGTTATTGCGGCCGCCCCAAAGAAGAGTATTATCGCGACCTGCCCCTGAAAACCAGGTTTCAAAAAAGTCCGCGCGGTGGCGAAAGTTGGAATGATCTAAAGAAAAGGGTCGCCCGCTTTCTTAAAGAGACGGAAAAGAGGTACCAAGGGAAAAACATCTTGGTCGTCGGCCACGGTGACCCTTTGTGGCTTCTCAACGGAGTTATGAAGAATCTGGGCCAGAAGGAACTACTTAATATCCTTCGGATTAGAAAGGAATACATTCAGAAAGGAGAGCTGAGGAAAATCAATTAACTAATATGGAGCCAAAAGAAGTTTCTCCCAACGTCAATTTCCCTCAGCTGGAAGAGGAGATTCTGAAATTCTGGAAAGAAAATCAGATCTTCGAGAAATCCGTCGAGAGCCGTTCGCCGGATAATCCCGCTTCTTTCTACGACGGCCCGCCTTTTGTTACGGGCGTGCCTCACTACGGCCACCTTTTGGGCTCAATCGCCAAAGACATTATTCCCCGCTACCTGACGATGAAGGGTAAAAGAGTCAGGCGGGTTTGGGGTTGGGACTGCCACGGTCTGCCCATCGAGAACAAGGTGGAGCAGAAGCTCGGCCTGAAAAACCGCAGAGACATCGAGAAGATCGGCCTTTTAAGGTTTATCGAAGAATGCAAGAAATACGTCCTGGAGATCTCGGCAGAATGGAACTGGTACGTTGACCGCGTCGGCCGCTGGGTCGATCTGGAACACGCCTACAAAACGATGGACCTGACCTACATGGAATCGGTCATCTGGGCTTTCAAACAACTCTACGACCGTGGCCTAATCTACAAAGGTCTGCGCATCTCCCTTTTCTGTCCTCGTTGCTCCACTCCGATTTCCAACTTCGAAATCGCCATGGACAATTCCTACGCGAACCTTGAAGACACGGCCGTGACCCTCAAGTTCAAAATCGTTGACCCGGAGTTTATCAAAAAACACGGCTTGTCCATATCCAAGCCAGCCTATCTCTTGGCCTGGACGACGACGCCCTGGAGCTCGGTCAGCGTCATGGGCCTGGCTGTCAACGAAAACTTTGTCTACCAACTCGTTGAAGCCGGGGACGAAATCTATCTCGTGGCCCAAAAGCGCGTCGCCGAAGTCCTGGGTTCCTTGGAGCACCGCGTCCTCAAAGAGCTGAACGGAAAAGAAATACTCGGCTTGAGGTACGAGCATCTCTATGGCTATTACGATCAGAAGTTTCAGGACTTTAAAACCTGGCCGGCGGATTATGTCTCCGAAACCGAGGGTAGCGGCATCGTGACGATCAACGGCGCTTTCGGTGACGTCGACATGGACTCGGCTAAAAAATACCACTTGCCCGTCATTGTCAATGTCGACGAGGAAGGCCACTTCACTCCCGAGGTTTCGCTCGCGCCGGGTGTCTATGTCAAAGAAGCCGAAAAGACGCTGATCGCCGACTGGAAGGCCAGAAACTTGCTTTTTAAAGAAGAAAAGATTATCCACTCCTATCCTTTGTGCTACCGCTGCGAAACGCCCCTCATCTATCGGGCTCAGGACAGCTGGTTTATCGACATTCAGAAGATCAAGCCCCAGCTTTTAGAGAAGAATCAAAACATCCATTGGGTGCCGGAACATTTTAAAAATGGACGCTTTACTCAGGGGCTGGAAACGGCCCCGGACTGGGGCATTTCGAGAACGCGCTATTGGGCCACGGCCATGCCGGTCTGGGAATGCGACCAATGTTCGAACCGCGAAGTCTTCGGTTCGATCCAAGAGATCGAGCAGAGAAGCAGTCAGAAAGTCCATGACCTGCACCGTCCCTTCATCGACGAAATTATTTTTACCTGCTCTCGGTGTCCGGGAACGATGAAAAGAGTCAAAGACGTTCTTGACTGCTGGATGGAATCGGGCTCCATGCCCTTTGCTTCACGCCATTATCCTTTCGAGAACAAGACGGAGTTCGAAAAAAGCTTTCCGGCCGATTACATCTCCGAATACACCGGCCAGGTGAGAGCCTGGTTTTACGTTCTGCACGCCCTGTCGGTCGCGCTGTTCGACTCGCCGTCTTTCCAGAACGTTGTCGTCTCGGGCGTCATCATGGGGACGGACGGCCGCAAGATGTCCAAGCATTTCAATAACTTTCCCGATCCCCGAGCCGTCATCGAAAAGTATGGCGGCGACGCTCTGCGGCTCTATCTCATGGGCAGTCCGACCATGGCCGGCCAGGATATGAACATTTCCGAAGAGGGCATCAAAGAACAGCTGCGCAGCGTTCTGATGACTCTTTGGAACTGCTATCACTTCTTTACCACCTTTGCCGGCCTGCACGGTTTTGACCCGGCCGGATCGGAAAGGCTGACCCCAACCGACGTTCTCGACCGTTGGATCCTGAGCCGAGCCAATCGTTTTCTGAAAAGCTTCACCGCTTGCCTGGACGACTATCACATTCCTGAAGCGGTCAGATCGTTGCCGGAGTTCCTGGACGATCTTTCCCGCTGGTACATCCGCCGCAGCCGGAAGAGGTTCAGAGCCGGGGATCTCGCGGCTCTTTCGACTCTCTACCGGGTCTTGGTCCTGCTGATCAAAACTACGGCTCCCTTGATACCCTTCGTCACCGAGAAGATCTACCGGGAACTGGCGGGAAAGAAAGAATCGGTCCACTTGGAAGATTGGCCGGAAATTCAAACTGACCTGATCGATGAAAAACTGGAAGAACAAATGAGAATCAGCCAGGGATTGGTGGCCGAGGCCCTGGCCGAAAGAAAAAAGCTGGGCATCAAAGTCCGCCAGCCTTTATCTTCACTGACGATCAACCAAAGCCTGGGCGCCGAATTCTTAGAGATCATCAAAGAAGAGGTTAACGTCAAAGAGGTTTTAATCGGAGGGAAAACCGCGTTGAACGCCGAACTGACCCCTCAATTAAGAGAAGAGGGCCTGAGAAGAGACTTCATCCGGAGCGTTCAGGAAAGAAGGAAGAAATCCGGATTGAAGCCCCAGGACGAAATCACGGTTTTTTACCAGGCGCCAGACGCTGTCCAGAAAATTCTGCAGGAAAACAAGGAGATGATTTGCCGGGAAGTGATCGCGCGCGACCTGGTTTTAAAAGGGGAAGAAGATTTTGCCGACGAGAGAGAAACGGCCCAAAAAGAAGAAAGATTCTGGTTGAGAATTGAAAAAATCTAGCCGTGTTTTTAAAATATCGAACCAAGGCCTTCATCTTGCGCCACGAAAACCGGGGCGAGTCGGATCAGGTTTTCTGGGTTTACAGCCGCGATTTCGGAAAGATCGCGGTGATGGCCAAAGGAATTCGCAAGCTTAATTCAAAGCTGCGCGGCTCGACTCAGGTTTTTTACCTGTCCGAGATTGAGTTTGTTCAGGGCCGCGGCCGGAAGACTCTCGTCGACGCCGTTCGGGTGGAAAAATTTGCCGGCCTGAGGGAAAGTTTTTTGAAGCTTCGTCTGGCCCACCGCTTTGTCCGAATCTTTTGCCACCTGGTGAAGAGCCCGATCGCCGAGGAGGCTCTCTGGCAAAGACTCAGTCGGTTTTTTTCCGAGATCGACGACGCCAGTTTTCTTCCAAACAAGGCTCAGCTCTTTTACTACTTTTCCTTCTGGCGTCTTTTGACCGCGCTGGGCTATCGCCCCGAGCTCTATCGTTGCGTTTTCTGCCGGCGGAAGATCGCGGCGCCTGAAACCTTTTGGCAATCTCGCGACGGCGGTCTGATTTGTCGAAATTGCTCTGGGCGATCCGCGCCCCGGCCCCGCTCTGTCAGCGCCCCGGCGATTAAAATCATCCGCTTCTTCTTAACTCACGAATGGCCGATGGTCCGACGGCTAAAGGCGGAGCCGCTGGTTCTCCGCGAAATCAAGGTTATCAGTCAGAATTATTTCTATCATCACTAACAACATCGATATCGCTTCGCGCTATGGGTAAAAAACTTGTTTATTATCATGATTAAAAAACCTGTTTATTATCATGGGTAAAAAACTTGTTTATTCAATTCTGGCTTTTGTTCTCGTCTTAGGGGGATTCGGTTTTTGGTATTTTCAGAGAAACGTTTTCTCTAAGGAGGCTTTGAAGCTGGATATCCTGGGACCAGAGACGGTCGAAGTTGGCCAAAGGGTTGATTACACCCTGAAATACAAGAACAATGGCGAGATCACCCTCACTCAAGCCAAGCTGACTTTCGAGTACCCGGAAGAATCTTTGATTGAGGGAGAAAAGCGGCGCCTGGAAAAGAGCCTGGACGATATCTACCCCGGCGAGGAAGAGACGTTGACTTTCTCCGGCCGCATTTTGGGCCGGGAGAACGAGCTGAAGGTGGCCAAGGCTTGGCTCGAGTTTCAGCCCAAGAATCTCAAAGCCCGCTACGAAGTCTCGACGAGCCAGACCGCGGCCATTAAATTCTCTCCCCTGACCCTTGATCTGGACTTACCGACGAGGGTCGAAGCCGACAAAGATTTTAGCTTCTCGCTGAACTACTTTTCCAATATTGATTATCCTCTTTCCCAGCTGAGGGTAAAAATAGAGTACCCGGCGGGATTCGAGTTCGTCGGGAGCACGCCCGCGGCCCTAGAAAAGAACGAATGGTCGGTGGCTATTTTGAATAAGGCGCAGGGCGGCCGCGTCAATGTTTCCGGGCGTCTCAAAGGGGACGTCGGGGATCAGAAGACTTTTCGGGCCACCCTGGGCCTCTGGCAAGAAGGCAAATTTGTTTTATTGAAGGAAGCGACCAAGGCCGCCGAAATCATCAAGCCGACCATCTATCTTTCGCAGCTCGTCAACGGTTCGGCGGATTACTCGGCTAGTCCCGGCGATTCTCTCCACTACGAAGTTTTTTTCAAGAACATTGGCGGGTCTGTTTTCGAAAACCTCTTTTTGGTCGTTGGCCTCGACGGCAATTTCTTCGACCTCAACAGCCTGCGGGCGCCGGAAGCGAGCAACTATCATCAAGGCGACCGATCTTTAGTTTGGGACTGGAAGAAAAACCCCCAACTGAGATTTTTGGGCGAAGGCGAAGAGGGCCGGGTCGAATTTTGGATCAACCTCAAGAAAGAGTTAGGGCCGGGCGAACCCCAGACCCAGAACCTGGTTCTCAAAGACAGCTTGAGTTTGTCTCCGGCTCGGGAAGAATTTTCGGTTAAGGTTAATTCTAAAATGATCCTGGCTTCAAAGGTCTATTTCTCCGAAGGAGTTTTCGGCCAGTCTGGTCCCTGGCCGCCCCAGGCGGGCCAGGGAACGACTTTTACCGTGACCTGGGAGTTAAAGAATTTTTACAACAACCTCAGAAATGTTAAAGTTAAGGCAGTCCTGCCTCCGACCGTGAGCCTGACCGGTCAGCTTTTGCCTCGAGAATCACATTTCCTCTTCGATTCTCAATCACGGGAAATCGTCTGGGAGGTTGGTGAAGTTGACGCCGGCTCGACCGGCCCCAACCTTTCTTTTCAGGTACAGCTACAGCCGAGTTCGTCTCAGGTTGGCTCGGCCGCCGAAATTATTGGTCCCGCCAAAGCCTTTGGCGACGATATCTGGACCCAGGAAACTTTGACCGCCGAAGCCGAAGGCCTCAACAGCAATTCTTTGAGCGATACCAATTTTATTCGAGGACAGGGAATTGTCCAGTAACAATGTCAGACTCAATCGTGTCCAGTAATATACCGAGCACCCCGCCCGCCATGGAAAAAGTCGTTTCCCTTTGCAAAAGGCGGGGCTTTATCTTTCCGGGATCGGAAATCTACGGCGGAATCAACGGTTTTTGGGATAAGGGGCCCCTGGGAGTGGCTCTGGCCGGTAACATTAAACGGCTTTGGTGGAAAAAGTTTGTTTTGGAAAGGGAGGATATGTATGGCTTGGACGCGGCTATCATCATGAATCCTAAAGTCTGGGAGGCGAGTGGCCACACCGGACCAGGCTTCGCCGACCCCTTGAGAGAATGCAAGAAATGTCATCACCGTTTCCGTGGCGACGATCTGAAAGAAGGTCGTTGTCCGGATTGTCACGGCGAGCTGACCGAAGAAAAGAGCTTTAACATTCTCGTCAAAACTTTTATCGGTCCGGTCGAAGACAGCTCGACCCAAACTTATCTGAGGGGCGAAACCGCTCAGGGTATTTTTGTTAATTTTAAGAACGTTTTGAATAGTTTTTCTCCCCGGCTGCCCTTTGGTCTGGCCCAAGCAGGCAAGGCTTTCCGCAACGAAATTACCCCGGGCAATTATTTCTTCCGCAGCCGAGAATTCGAACAGATGGAAATCGAGTTTTTTGTCAAACCAGGAGAAGACGAGACCTGGCACACGACGTGGAGAAAGACCTGCCTGGATTTTGTCGCGTCGCTGGGCGTCCGTAAAGAGAATCTGCGTCTCTACGACCACCCCAAGGAAAAACTGTCCCATTACTCCAAGGCCACGACCGACATCGAGTATCATTTTCCCTTTGGTTGGAGCGAAATCTGGGGGATTGCCAATCGCACCGACTACGACCTCAAGCAACACGCCAAATACTCCGGTCAGGATCTGAAATACCGCGATCCCGTCAGCCACGAAGAGTTTACCCCCTACGTCATCGAGCCTTCGGTCGGCGTCGAGAGACTGATGCTTTCTGTTTTAATTGACGCCTATTCGGAAGACAAAGACAGGGTCGTTTTGCGCCTGGATAAGTCGGTGGCGCCGTATCTGGCCGCGGTTTTTCCGCTTTTGGCGAACAAGCCAGAACTGATTAAAAGGGCTCGGGAGGTTTTTGATCTGCTGAAATCCAACTTCTCTACGGCCTGGGACGACCGGGGCAACATCGGTAAGAGATATTATAGTCAGGACGAGATCGGCACGCCCTTTTGCTTGACGATCGATTTTCAAACCTTGGAAGATGAAACAATAACGATTCGCGACCGCGACACGACCAAGCAGGAAAGGATCAAGATCTCAGATCTCGAGAAAGTCTTGAAAGAAAAGTTAGGGTAACCTATGTTCAAAAGATCCACTCTTAAAAATGGGTTGCGCCTGCTTCTTCTCCCGATGGCGGGCACCCGCGCCTTGACGGTTTTGTTTTTGGCCAGAACCGGCTCCAAATACGAGACCAAAAAGCTCAACGGCATTTCTCACCTGTTAGAGCACCTTGTCTTCCGCGGAACCCGGAACTGGCCGGAACCCGCCGCCATCGCCCGGGAACTGGACTCGGTGGGCGGTCTCTACAACGCCTTTACCGACAAGGAAATGCTGGGAATTTGGGCCAAGGTGGAAAGTAAAGATTTGTCGTTGGCCCTCAAGATTATCGCCGATATGGTTTCCCGACCACTCTTTTTGCCGGAAGAGATCCGCAAGGAGAAAAAAGTGATCGTGGAAGAAATCAATATGAGAGAAGACAATCCTTCTCTGGCCGTCCTAGAGCTCTGGGAGGAGCTTCTGTACGGTTCTCAGCCCGCCGGATGGCCGGTGATCGGCAGCAAAGAAAGCGTCAATGGCATTTCTAAAAAAGACCTTTTTGAACACCGGAAGAAATCTTTCGTGGGCCGAGGATCTCTGGTGGTCGTGGCCGGGCGGCTGACGGGGTCAGGCGTCCAGGAAGAGATTGCCCGAACCTTTGGGGAGTTGAGCGATAAGCCGGTTCTAAAAAAAGAAGGGGTAACGGAAAAGCAAAAGCAGCCCGCCGGCCTCCGCCGCTTTAAAAAGACCGACCAGACTCATCTTTGTTTGGGGGTCAGAACCTTCGGCGCCCGCTCGCCGCAGAAGCACATCTTGAGCGTTCTGGTCGCTCTTCTGGGTGGCATGATGAGCTCTCGGCTTTTTGAAGAAGTCAGAGAAAAAAGAGGATTGGCCTACTACCTCAGCACTCTTTCAGAACATTATACCGACACGGGCTATTTGCTGACTCGCGCGGGTATCGCTAACGAGAAAGTCAGCTCGGCGATCGAGGTTATCTGCCGGGAATACCGGCGCTTGAAAAAAGAAAAGGTTGGATTGAAAGAACTGGAAAAAGCCAAGGAGAACCTGAGGGGCCGCTTGAGCCTGGGATTGGAGACCTCGGACGAAATCGCCTCCTACTTTGGCTTACAGGAGGTCCTGAATGAGAAAATCCAGACTCCCGAGCAGGAATTCGCCGAGATTGCCAAAGTCGGCCAGGATGATATTCTAAGGGTAGCGAGAGAAATATTCCGGCCCGAAAAGATCAACCTGGCCCTGGTCGGACCCCAGAAGGACGGAAGAAAATTCCTTAAAGCTTTACGGGTGTAAGCGAAGCTTAGCCTTCCAAAAAAGGTAAATGGAAAAAGTCACTTTTGAGTTTTCCTGGGAAACCATTCTGAGAATGGGGGTTTTAGTCGCGTCTCTCTACGCCATTTATCGGGTGCGCGAGATCCTGCTCCTGATCGTTTTTGCCCTGATCATTTCTCTGCTCTTCAACCCGCTCATCGATTATTTACAGAAAAGGAAGGTGCCGCGGACCTTGGCGGTAATCTCGGTTTACTTTTCCGTTTTCGGACTTTTTGCCATCCTGATTTATCTTTTTGTTCCCCTCCTAATCATCGAGGCCAGTCATTTTTCCCAGTTTTTCTCTCAGTATTTCGAAAAGCTTTCCCCGCCCCTCCGAGGTCTGGGACTCGAGGGTTTTCAGAGCCTGGAGAGCTTCGTCGACTTGGCCGAAAGTTCTCTTTCCCGGGCGGCTCAGAACATTTTCAGCGCCCTCTTCTCCATTTTCGGCGGCATCCTGACGACGGTTTTCGTCATTTTCCTCGCCCTTTTCCTTTCCCTGGAGGAACGAGCTTTCGAGAAATCGGTTTTCCTTTTGTTTCCGGCCGGCTCAGAGGAGATGGCTCTGGATCTCTGGCGGAGATGCCAGAAAAAAGTGAGCGGTTGGTTTCTCAGCCGCGTCCTCAGCTCTCTTTTTGTCGGCGGCCTAGTCTATTTCTCTCTTTTGATCTTGCAGAGCGATTATCCCTTCTCCTTCGGCCTTCTGGCCGCCGTTTCTAATTTTATTCCCATCGTCGGCCCCTTCTTTACCGGCCTGCTCATCTTTCTTCTCCTTTCTTTGACCAGTCCGGTCAAGGCGGTCCTGGCCATCGTCATCTTCATCCTGATTCAGCAGATCGAAAACAATGTTTTACTGCCCATCTTGAGCAAAAAGTTCATCGGCATCTCGCCGGCGCTGGTTTTGATCTCCGTCGCCATCGGCGGCAGCATCGGAGGAATCTGGGGAGCCATTTTGGGAATTCCGCTCCTCGGGATCTCTCTAGAGTTTGCCCGCGATTTTCTCAAGAAGCAAAAGGAAGAAGTTGTCGAAGAGTCGTGAGAAATGGTCATGCCTACTCTTTATATCGTCGGGACTCCGATCGGGAATCTCGAAGACATCTCTTCGCGCGCGCGGCAAACCCTGGCTGGGGTTGATTTTATTTTGGCCGAGGATACCCGGGTGACAAAAAGACTGCTCGAGCGCTACCAGATCCAGAAACCCTTGATCAGCTACCATCAGCACAGTCAGCTGCAAAAGGTTGACGACATCGTCGGGCTCTTAAAAGAGGGGAAAAACCTCGCCCTAGTTTCTGACGCCGGCACGCCCGGCATTGCCGACCCGGGCAACGAGCTGATAGAAAAGGCGATTGAGGCTTTGGGCGACCGATTAAATATTGTCCCCATTCCCGGCTGTTCGGCTCTGGCCGCCGCGGCCTCAATCGCGGGTTTTCCCATGGACAAGTTTCTGTTCTTGGGGTTCCCGCCGATTAAGAAAAAAAGAAAGAAATTTTTTGAAGAAGCTCTAAATTCAAAATATCCAGTGATTCTTTACGAATCGACCCACCGGATCTTAAAAACTTTATCGGAGATGGCCGCGATGCGGCCAGAAGCGAGAGTTGTTGTTTGCCACGAGCTGACCAAAAAGTTCGAAAAGACTTACCGCGGCCGGCTCGATAAGGTTTTAGAGCAATTAAAGGGAGCCGATTTGAGAGGGGAGTTTGTTGTCATCGTTTCCACTCGGTGATAGATTAAAAACAATGACAAATAAATTTTATATCACCACGACCCTACCATATGTGAATTCCGAGCCACACATCGGTTTTGCCTTGGAAATTGTGCAAGCTGACGCCTTGGCTCGTTACCAGAGATTGCAAGGGAAGAATGTCTTTTTCAACTTTGGCGTCGACGAACATGGCCTCAAAATCTATCGTAAAGCCGTAGAAGCGGGCAAAGAGCCACAGAGTTATTGCGACGAATACGCCGTTAAATTCGAGGCTTTAAAAAAAGCCCTTAATTTAAGTTATAATAACTTTGTGCGTACAACAGACGAGCACCACATAAAAGCGGCTCAAGAATTTTGGAGAGAATGCGACAGAAAAGGGGATATTTATAAGAAAAACTACAAAACTAAATATTGTGTTGGATGTGAATTAGAAAAAACAGATTCCGAGTTAACAGATGGCCGTTGTCTCATCCATCCCAATCGAGAATTAGAAATCATTGAAGAAGAAAACTACTTTTTCAGATTTTCAAAATATCAAAAACCGCTTTTGGATTTTTACGATAAAACTCCAGATTTTGTGATACCGGAGTCGAAATTCAACGAAATTAAAACCTTTGTTAAAAACGGTTTACAAGATTTTAGTGTTTCTAGGCTAAAGAATAAGATGCCTTGGGGGATAGACGTTCCTAATGATCCGGAGCAAGTAATGTTCGTTTGGTTTGACGCTCTGGTGAATTATGTTTCGGCGGTTGGCTGGCCCGACGACATGAAGAAGTTTAAAACATGGTGGCCGGTTGTGCAATTTGCCGGAAAGGATAACCTTCGGCAACAAACGGCCACCTGGCAAGCGATGTTAATGTCGGCAGGACTCGCCAATTCAAAGCAAATATTTATCCATGGATTTATAACCATTGACGGACAAAAAATTAGCAAGAGCCTGGGGAACGTTATTAACCCGATTGAGCTTGTAGAAAAATACGGGACAGATCCGGTGAGGTATTATCTTTTAGCTAAAGTTTCTCCCTTTGAAGATGGAGATTTCTCCGAGAGTAAGCTGAAAGAGGTCTATAACACCGATTTAGCCGGCGGCTTGGGCAATCTGGTGGCGCGGGTGATAACGTTAAGTTCAAAGTTCAAAATTCAAAGTTCAAAGTTAGCGAATCCAGAATTGGCGATGGCGGTTGAGGAAATGAAGCAAAAAGTCGGAAAAGCCATGCAGGAATTTAAATTCAACGAAGCACTTTTGGCCATCTGGCAGTTGATCGCTTTTTGCGACCGCTACATCGATAAAACCAAGCCCTGGGAGGAAAAAGAGCAGTCGAAACAGGTTATCGGCGACTTGCTGCTGGTTATTGGCGCCGTCGCTGACTCCCTGGTACCCTTTTTGCCGGAGACATCGGCGAAAATACAGCAGCAGCTTTTGACGAACAAAAAGGAAAATCTCTTCCCGCGATTGAATTAGCCCTTGACTAATTTCGAGCGAAGCGAGAAAAAAGCTTGACTTATGTTCTGGGTCGTGGTTAATTGTTAGATACCATCATGAATCTGGCTTTGCCCCAACTGAATAGCGTTTTCAGTCTCAACAACCTTTATCTCGGCTGGATGCTTATTAGCGTCCTTTTTGTCATTATCTTTAGCTTAGGGCCAGCCGGTTTAGAGAATCGCAAAATAGATTAACCTTAAGGAATCTTCTCGAACCTAAACCTCCTGGCCCAAAACCAGGAGGTTTTTCGTCTCCTGACTTGGACGTTGGCCGTCGAGATCGGTGGCCAGCCCCAGGTCAGAAGCCTGGGTCAGTTCGTTGAAAATCCAAAAAACGCACATATGGAGGTGTGCCTATGCACGAATCTGGCGCCGCCGAACCGGCGCCGAGAATGATTGATTGACTTTGCCGGTTCGGAGGCAAAGACACTAGTCTCAAGAAAGGACTGAGCGATGGACATCCTGTTGGACGTAGCCGCTTCTCGGCTTCCAGAGAGCGGCGATGCTACCGAGGTGGCATTAGAGTTATTGGAAGCAGACGACTTCTGGATCGGGCTGGTGGACGTTGGTTCGGCAAAAGCCTTCGATGGTCACCGACTTACCGAGACGGTTTTTGTGCTACCGACCGGGTTCGCCTCAGACGTCTTGCAACAGCTGGATCTGCATTGCCGTGAACCGAAGGGTGACGAAAAGAACGGATCGGGCTTGAAGCCAGAGGCGGTGGTCGGACTATTCAGCCAGAGCAGTTGGGTCTACGACCCGGATGGCTGTGTCAGTCTGACGCCGGGCATCGAAAGGGCAAAGGTGTTCGTCTCGGACAAGTTGCCACGGCGCCCTCATCTTTTCCGACACCTGATCGAGGTAAGGATAAGGGAAGAAGCCGCGGTGATCACCGTGGACGGCACAGAGTTGCCAGTGCGAGTCCCCTGTGCGAATCAACGGTTTCACGCGGACCTTACCGGCATTCTCGACAAAGCCGCCAAGGCACCCAAGGGCGTGACTATGGTCACGAAAGGCCCGGGAATTACCCTGCCCGACATGGCGGACGGCAAAACGACTCTCGCTAGAGAACTGGCTTTCTATCACTCATTGCTGGCCACGAGAATGAGCGGCTACAAGTCACCAAAGGGTAGTGTACCGGACGGCATTCTCCAAATTCTCCTGACTCACAGCGAGGAAGTGGAAATGCCCAAGGCAGAAGCGGCGCGTTTGACTGGCGTCATCGGTGATTACGTTCGCCGCGGCCAGCCCGTGCCGATCACCCTGTCCTTCGCCCTGGGCACACGGATCCCGAACCCGCTGAAGTTCCGCGAGATCGTTTCCTTGCCGACGCTCGGCTGGGTCTATCTGGCTTTCTTCTTCCGCTTGCTGCAGGAGAAGGTCAGAACGATCTACAAGCCCGGTCTCCGAATCGTGATCTTTGACGAGGCAACGCTCTTCGCTTCGCTGATGGGAGTCGATCCCCAGGGGGTGAATCAGATGCTGACCATCTCCCGTCGGCTCTTCAAAGAACTCGAGGCGCCAGTGGAGGTGAAAGAGTTGAAGTCGGATCTCTTTCCATGGCAAGAAGTCGAAGCCATCTCGGTCAGGGTGGACTTTGACCAGACCTACGCCATTGCCTGCAGCCTGCCGGCTATGGTCAGCGTGGACGCCATGGCTGACCTCTATGTCAACCGCGATCGCGACTACGCCGCGCTCCGTCGGTTGATCGGAGAAGAGTTGTGGCGGGAGGCCGAGACCAAGGCTCTGGTCATCGCGCAACATCTCGCCTACCGTAAAAAGGCGGGTATGTTCGTCAAGCTGACCGGTCTACAGAATTTTATCGATGCGTGCATCACCGATAAAGTTGCCAGGATCGTCTTCGACGTCACGGCCAACGCGCTCCTGAACCACGGGATGCCGGTCGTCTACCGGAGTCAGGACGGCGGGCATAAGATGCACATCGTACCCGAGTGTCGTGTGGCGAACGAGCACCCGGGCGTCATACCAGTTCGTGTTTCACCGCGAGACTTCGGGTTCGCCGGACCCGATTACGTTTTTTACTACACAAAGTAGCGGCTAGGAGGAAGCCACTGCTAGTAGAAAGGCTGTCGCCGCGCGCGGCAGCCTTTTGAATTTCAGACAGTTATGTTAAATCATGACCGATAATTTTAAAAACATCCGTCTTTGCGTTTTTGATATCGACGGTACCCTGAAAGAAAAGGGTAAACCCATTTCTGCCGGGGTGAGCCGGGCGATCATTAACCTTCAAAAAAGGGGAGTTTTTTGCACCGTGGCCACGGGGCGCGGCTTCGAAACGATGATCGAAGGCACGAGGCCCATTCGATTTAATGCGCCTTTAATCATTCTCGACGGGAGCGCTATTGTCACCTACCAAAAGAACAATATTTTTCTGCGGAGGTTAAAAGGGGAAGAAATCGTTCTGACCAGAAATTTTGTTGAGCAAAAGAGCAGACAAGTCGGGTTCATCGGCTTCTGGCAGACGGATAATAAAGGAGTTTTTATCGCCGCCAATGAACGTTTTGAAAAAGAACTAAAGAAGAGTTATCCGAATATCCACAAAAACTTCATCTCTTCAAGAGAAGAATTCTTTCTCAGAGCCGAATTGGAGAAGCCGTCACTGATCTTTATAAAAACAAAAGCGAGATTGATTCCGCCCCGAGCCGCCAACGCTCTTTACAACGACGATACTCTGAATTTCGTCGGCCGGGGAGTGAGCAAGGCAAAAGCCGTCAACTTTGTCTGCCGTAGGCTGAAGATAAAAGCCAGCCAGGTGGCTATTTTCGGTAACGACGACAATGACCAGAGCCTCTTTGAAAAAGGCTTTGGCCTGAAAGTTTTAGTCGGTCACCGTTCTCACGAGCTCAAAAAACGTGCTAACATGATAGTCGATAATTTAGAGCAATTTTTTAGAGTATGAAGCCCAATCCTTACGTTTATCCCTACACCCCTTTTGAGAACTTGGCGAATAAAAACATCCGTCAGAATTTTGTCGACCAGAAAAACATCACCATCGCAGAGCTAAAGGAGATCATCGACCGAATTCCGGTTTCCCGGCCCCGGATCGAAGGAGGGACGACGGCAGAAAAAATCCTTTCAATCTTCCAAGACGAAAATTACCGCTTCGGCCCCGCCGAATACATCGAAGAGAATCAAAACCTCTGGATCGAAAAACTCAATTATTTCATCAATCAAAGCCAACCGATCCAGCTGACGATCCTGGGGTTTCCCTTCAAGATCCCCGTACCCTTAAAAACCAACCGTGTTTTACCCGATCTAGGCGAAGTTTTGTCTCTGGCGAGATTGAAAACCGTCATCGATATCATCAAAGACATTTATCCGCCGGGAGCCACGGTGACAATTTTCACGGAGGGCGCTTTTGGTCAGTTTACCGGCGTGCCGCGACCAGACTGGATTGCCTACCGCGAGTTTTTGGAGGCTCTGAACAAATGGCTAGCCTTCTCTCCCGCCTTAAAGATTGTTGATCTGTCCGAAATGGAAAAGACCGTGCCTGATTTTATCGAGCGCCACCGACAAAGGACCTTAGAGTTCAAAAAACTTTACCGACAACAAGATCCGGAGTTTTTGAAAAAATACCAGGGCACTTTTGAATCGGTGCTGCGCATCGTTTCGACCAAGGGTTACGATGAAAGCCTGCTTTTAGACGTCTACAACGAAGGCCTCAAAGACGAAGAAATATCGGCCGAAGCCAGAGAGATTCGCCGCGACATCAAAAGTCGGGCTCACGAATCGATCTTCCAATACCACGCCTACCTCAAAGTGCGCGATGACATTGATTATTTAGCCAGAGCCGTGCCCCACGCCTTACCCTTGACCGTCTCACCCAAGCCCAACCGCTTGGGCATTATCCCGGTCAATAAAGAATGTATCCGCTTACCCTATCATGGCGTTCCCGTCTGTTACCCGAAAAAGAACCTTTTTCTGATCGAATATCTGATTGATATCAAGCGTCGTCCTCTCGACTATACCTTGGTCTACTTCGATCAAGATCGAGAGAATAAGCCATTCTATTACATCGCCCATGACTAGTCCTCCGGCCAAGTTTTTGTCTCTGGATGTCGGCGGAACCAAAATTGAAGTTTGCAAATTCGACGGAAACTATCGCCTTCTTTCCAGCAATAAGATAGCCACTTCGGACTTTCCTGCGGGCAGCCCGGAGTTCCTCCGGTCGATCAAGAAGATGATCGCCGACAACCTAACGCCGGGCATCGACCGGCTGGGGGTAAGTTTCAACTGTATCGTCAAAGACGGAGTCATCACTCACAGCTCTCTTTTGGGTGGCCCGACAGAATACCCGCTGGTCCAAGAATTCTCAAAAGAGTTTGGCCTGGGCGTTTCTCTCGAAAACGACGTCAACGCCATGGCTCTGGCGGAAAGTCGATTCGGACAGGGCCGGGATTGCCAGAGCTTTCTTCTAATTAATTTGGGCACGGGTCTGCGCCTCAGCTACGTGGTTGGGGGGAAGCTGATTCCGGGCTTCACCAACAACGCCGGCGAGATTTCACAGAAAGAGGAGATTGTTCCAGAGCTTAATTATAAATCTTTCAAGATCGACGATTTCCTTTCCGGCAAGGGCGTCAGCAATATTTATCGGGAGCTGGCCCAGAAGGAATTGACGGCCCAACAGATTTTTTCAGTTTCAAAGGAAGATCCAATCGCCCGGAAGACGATCGATATTTTTATCAGTCACTTAGCCCGGTTTTTGGCCGAAGTCAGCTATTTTTACAACCCCCAGAGGATTATTCTCAACGGTTCTTTGAAGGAATCCGCCGACCTGTTTTTACCTCAAGCCCTGGAAATTTATCGGAGAGAGACCATTGGTTTTTTCCAGTTCCAAGACGCCGTTACTTCTTCGATCGATCACGCCGCCTGTTTGGGCGCGCTTCTGTCCTGATTTGACAAAAGCCGGCTCGCGCTTATGATGAATACAGAGTCTCCTCGTCAACCATGAATCAAGAATTGTCAAAACCGATGTCAGCCTGGTGGCAACTATTATCTCTTTACTCTTCAGAGACTAGTTTTGGCGCGTTGAGATAATAACTTACTTCCTTCAACTTTCTAGAACTGGCCTTTTGAGGGCCAGTTTTTTAGTTCCCTGCTCCTCATTTGGGAGTAGAAAGGAGGAGGCCAATGGTTCGTTGGTCATACCGGGGCCGTTGCACCTGGCGATGGCTATGACGCCAGAAGGGGACTTGGCAGATGCCGAGCCCCCTTTCCTTCAGCCTCCTTGACACTAGGAAAAATAGCGTTATGATGTCTGTATATGAATCAGTCGACCAGGAAATTCTTTTACTTTAGCTACCAGGCTCATCGGCCGGGACTAGTTTTAGGTAGTTAAAGCGAGAGAATTTCTTAACTTCGACTTCCTGAAACTGGCCCCTGAAGCCGGTTTTTTCGTTCTGGGGTTAGAAGAAAGGAGGATCCAACAATGCGTTGGTCCAACAAGGGCCGCTGCACCTATATCTTCGGGTAGCGGCGAAACGGAGAGAGCGTTGCGTCGATCGTCGGCGCTCTCTCCACCCATTTTCATGAGGGTCAAGATGATTAAAATTAGATATTACTACTATTACCTCTGGACTCTAGGGGCCAGTTTTGGCGCGTTGAGGTAATGGTTGCTTAGAATCACTTCGACTTTCTCAAACTGGTCTTTCAAAAGGCCAGTTTAGTTCTTTAGAAAGGAGGAGTGGCTGATGATCCGTTGGTCCTTCCGTGGCCGCTGTACTTTTTGGTACTAGCGGTCAGAAGGCGTCTCGAGAAATTACCGGGGCGCCTTCTTCTCTTTATTAATTTCCTTGATTTCGCTACAATTTTAAAATGTTCAGTTTTCTGATCGTCATCCTGGGTTTGGTCGTTTTCGAGACGGTCAATTCGATCGACAATGCCATCGTCAACGCCCACGTCTTAAAGACGATGAGTTTGAGATGGCGCAAGATTTTTCTGGTCTGGGGAATATTCACGGCCGTCTTTATCGTCCGGGGAATTTTTCCCATGATCATTGTTTGGCTTTCGGCGCCCGAGATCGGCTTGAGCGGTGTTTTCCAGATGTTCTTTTCTTCCGACCCTCACGTGGCCGATCTTTTGGAAGCGAGAAAGGGACTAATCCTGATCGCCGCCGGCGTGTTCCTGCTGCTCTTGTATCTGCACTGGTTGTTCTTGGAGGAAAAGACACCCTTCTTTGTGCCCGACCGGCTGATCTCGGCCGATTTCGGCATTTGGTTTTTCGCTTTTGCCGCGCTTTTGCTCGTTGGCCTTTTATACATCGCCCGCGGCACGCCCCTGCTGATGCTGTCGGCGGCCATCGGCAACGCCCTGTTTTTCATTCTCTATGGCTTTCGGGAACAGGCGCAAAAACAAGAACAAAAACTGCTGACGGGCGACACGCATCTGTCGGATTTTTCCAAATTAATGTATCTGGAAGTCCTCGACACTTCTTTCAGCTTGGACGGCGTCGTCGGCGCCTTTGCTTTTACCACCTCTCTGCCTTTAATCTTGATCGGCAACGGCCTGGGCGCTCTGGTGGTCAGAGAATTGACCATCAAAGGGATCGATAGGGTAGCCCAATACAGATTTTTAAAGAATGGCGCCATGACTTCGATCGGTTTTCTGGGAATTTTCATGATTGTCGAGAGCTTGGGCCTGAATCTGCCGGATTACCTGCCCACCCTAGTCACTTTCTTTTTGGTCGGGGTCGCTTTCTGGCGCTCTCGGATTCTTTTAAACAACTCTTAAGTTTCATAGCGGGCGGTACACCGCCCGATATATCGTACTCGCTATGCTGATTGATACCCACGCTCATTTGAACTTTCAGGCTTTCCAAAATGACGCCGACGAGATTATTCGGCGTTGCTTGGATAATGACGTCTGGGTCGTCAACGTCGGTTCGCAGTTAGCAACGAGCCGAAGAACAGTTGAGCTGGCCGAAAAATATCCTCAAGGCGTTTTTGCTGCGATCGGCCTACACCCAATTCACGTTACGGGTCATTTAATGAAAAACAAGCTGGATCCGGAAGAGTTGATTGGCCAGGAAAGACTGGGAGAGTTTAATATTGAAGATTATCGCAAATTGGCCCGGAGCTCGCAAAGAGTGGTGGCCATCGGCGAAATCGGCCTGGATTATTACTACAAACCCAAAACCAAGGCCCGACTGGAAGAGTTTCAGTCTTTACAGAAAAAAGCCCTGGGAGAGCAAATGGGCTTGGCCGCGGAATTAAATCGGCCGATCATTTTCCATTGCCGTTCGGCTCACTCGGATCTGATTGAGACCCTGAAAAGTCAGCCCCGCCATGAGTCGGGTGGCGTCATCCACTGCTTTACCGGAACGGTTGAGCAGGCGAAGGAATATCTGGGCTTAGGACTATATCTCGGTTTCACCGGAATTATTTTCCGGCAGATTCCGGGAATTGATTGGCCAGAGATAATTAAGGCCGCGCCTTTAGAAAAAACACTCGTGGAAACGGATGCTCCTTATTTAACTCCGCCTCGAGCGGACCGAGAGAGGAACGAACCCGTCTTTGTTCGTTTTGTCGTCGAAGAGATTGCCAAAATAAAGGGAGTGAGCTATGAAGAGGTTGCCCGAATAACGACGGAAAATGCCCGCCGATTATTCAAAATCTAATTCCATGAACCCTTACGAACCGCAGAAAATCGAGAAAAAGTGGCAAGAGAAATGGGAGAAAGAAAAGATCTATCGGGCAATTGATTTTGATCCGAAGCCCAAGTTTTACACCCTGATCGAATTCCCTTATCCTTCGGGCGCCGGCTTGCACGTCGGCCACGCCCGCAGCTGGTCGGCCATGGACGCCTTCTCTCGGAAAAAGAGGATGGAGGGTTTTAATGTTCTCTATCCGATTGGCTGGGACGCTTTCGGTCTGCCGGCCGAGAATTATGCCCTGAAGATGGGCCGGCATCCTTCTCAGACCGTTTCAGAAAACATTGCTCGTTTCAAGAAGCAGTGTCAGGATCTGGGGTTTTCCTTTGATTGGGAGCGGGAAATCAACACGACCGACCCCAAGTATTACCAGTGGACCCAGTGGATTTTCTTGCGGCTGCTAGAAAAAGGATTGGCCTATCGGGCCAAAACGCCGGTCAACTGGTGTCCGTTTTGCAAAACGACTCTAGCCGACGAGGAAGTTTTGGCCGACGGCCTACACGAGAGATGCGGCCAGCCGACCGAAAAGAGACAGCAAGAGCAGTGGTTGTTAAAAATCACCCAATACGCCCAGCGCCTTTTGGACGATTTGAGGTTGGTTGACTACTCGTCTAAAATCGCTATCCAGCAAGTGAATTGGATCGGCAAAAAAGAAGGCATCAACATTGTTTATGAAATTGAAAAGACGGAAGAAAAGGTAACCGTTTTTACCACTCGGCCGGACACGAATTTTGGCGCGACTTTTGTTGTCTTGGCGCCAGAGCATCCGCTCGTTGAAAAAATCGTCATTGAAGAATACAAAGAAAAGACGTTAAATTATGTTGCAGCGGCCAAGGCAAAAACCGAAGAGGAAAGAATCAGTCAAGGCCGCAAAAAAACCGGCGTCTTTACCGGTTGTTATGCCTTAAATCCCCTGACCAATTTGCGCATGCCGATCTGGGTGTCTGATTTTGCCTTGATGAGCTTTGGCACCGGCGCCGTTGTTGGCGTCCCCGGCCACGACCTTCGTGATTTTGAATTTGCTAAAGAGTTCGACCTAAAAATCATCCGCGTCGTTGTCGGTCCGGACGGTGACACCTCGGATATTTTTAAACCAGAACAAGTTCAAGAGCAAGAGGGGAAGATGGTCAATTCTGATTTTTTGAATGGTTTGGATATTAAAGCGGCGACAAAGAGGATGATGGATTACATTGAGCAAAAGGGGTGGGGCAAGAGACAGACAATTTTTCATTTGCGGGATTGGATTTTCTCCCGGCAGCATTATTGGGGAGAGCCCATTCCGGTGGTGCACTGCCCAAAGTGCGGTGCGGTTCCGGTGTCGGAAAAAGACCTGCCCGTCGAGCTGCCTTATGTTGAGAAGTATGAGCCATCGGGTACGGGCGAGTCGCCTCTGGCCAAGATGACCGACTGGGTCAATACCAAATGCCCGCGATGCGGCGGTCTGGCCAAGAGGGAAACCGACACCATGCCCAACTGGGCCGGTTCCAACTGGTATTTCTTGCGCTATTTGGACAACCAGAACGACAAATCTCTGGCCGATTCACAAAAGATAAAATACTGGATGCCGGTAGACCTCTACCAGGGCGGCTTTGAGCATACGACCCTGCATCTTTTGTACTCTCGCTTTATTCATAAGTTTCTGTACGACATTGGCGCGGTCAATACTCCCGAGCCCTACGCCAAGAGAAGGTCGCACGGCATCGTCTTGGGCCCGGACAACCGTAAGATGTCCAAGAGCTTTGGCAACGTCGTCAATCCGGACGAAATAGTTTTAAAGTACGGCGCCGATACCTTGCGGCTCTATGAAATGTTCATGGGGCCGTTCGACCAGGCCATCGCCTGGTCGGAACAAAGCTTGCAGGGCTGTTCGCGGTTTTTGGGCCGCGTCTGGCAGCTGTTCCAGAACAACGTCAAGGCGGAAGAAACCCCAGCCGACTTATTGAGAAAGCTTCATTTAACCATAAGAAAGGTGGGCCAAGATTTAGAGGATTTAAAGTTTAATACGATGGTCGCCTCCCTGATGGAATTCATCAATGACTGGAGCGATAGTTATCTGTCCCGGGAGGATGCCCAGTTGTTTGCGCAGATCCTGGCGCCTTCGGCTCCCCACATCGCCGAAGAGATCTGGTGCGAAACTTTGGGCAACCAGTTTTCCGTCCACCAGCAGCCGTGGCCGACCTATAACCCTCAATTGATAGTTGAGAAAATGTTGACGGTCATCGTTCAGGTGACCGGACGGGTAAGGGGGCAAGTCCAGATTGAAAACGGTAGATCTGTAATTCAGAGTGAGGTCGAGGCCGTCGCCAAAAAAGAGCCGCGCGTGGCGCAGTATTTGACGGGGAAAGAGATAAGAAGGACTATTTTCGTCCCGGGGAAACTGATTAATTTCGTCGTCTAGATTTATCCTTTCCTAATTCTCTTTGATCCTTTCGATTCGGGCGCCGAGCGCGCCGAGTTTTTCTTCGATTTTCTCGTAACCGCGGTCAACCTGTTCCGTTCCGCTGATGAGGGTTTGGCCCTGGGCGGCCAAAGCCGCCAGAACCAGAGAGGCGCCGCAACGGATATCGGTACTATCAACCTTGGTTCCTAGGAGTTTGGTTGGGCCGAAAATTAAAGCGCGGTGAGGATCGGTGATTTCGATGTCCGCGCCCATTTTGCGCAGTTCGTGCAAGTGCGAGAAACGGTTCTCGTATAAAGGATCGTGGACCAGGCTTTTTCCTTCGACTTGGGTTAGCAGGGCGCAGGTTTGCGGCTGGAGGTCGGTCGGGAAGCCCGGATGGGGCAAAACTTGGATTCGGGCCGCTTTGAGGCTTTTCGATTTCTCCACCCGAATGGTTTTGCCGTGGACCTGGAAATTGACGCCGATTTCCCTCATTCTTTCCAAAAAGAAGCTCAGATGCTGGGCTTCGGCGTTTCTGATTAGCCCCTGTCCGCCGGTGATGGCCAGAGCGATCAAAAAGGTGCCGGCCTCGATGTAATCCGGCGGGACAACGTCTTTGGCGCCCCGCAGTTTTTTAGCACCCTGGATCTTGATGGTGTGAGTGCCCTCGCCCTCGATTTCCAGCCCCATTTTTCTCAGGAATTCGCCCAGTTTTTGGACGTGGGGCTCGGCGGCGGCGATTTCTATCTGGGTGTTGCCCTTGGCCAAGGAGGCGGCCAGCAGGACATTTTCCGTGGCCGTGACGCTGAATTCTTTCAAAACTACCCTGGCTCCCCGCAGGTTTTTTGGCCTTTCGAAGTGGTAAAATTGGCCGCTGTTGTGAACTTGGGCGCCGAAAGACTGCAGTCCTTCCAAGTGGGTGGTGATGGGCCGCAAACCGATCTTGTCGCCACCGGGATGGGGGATTTTGAAAGAAGCGAAGCGGCTCAAGAGGGGGCCGATCAGTAGAACCGACATGCGCGCCTTCTCAAAGAGTTCCGAAGGTATTTTTGAAGGGTCAACGTCTTTGGCGCGGATCCGGACCTTTCTTTCTCCCAGCCAATTCACCTCGGCTCCCATTTGTTTGATAATTTCGACCAGATTCAAAACGTCGCTGATCTGGGGCAGATTAGAGATCTCACAGGCTTCGCTGGTCAGTAGGGTCGCGGGCAACAGTCCGGCCGCCGAATTTTTGGAACCAGAGATCCGCACTTCGCCCCGAAGGGGCTTTCCGCCCCGAACGAGAAATTTTTCTGGCATGATTTTGACTTGAAAATTAAGCTTTGCTCATCTTCTACTTTATGATAAAAAGAGGAATAATGTCAAAGCGGATTAAGCAAAAACATATTGTCTGTCTGGGCGGCGGCAACGCCATGCCCAAAGCGGTTTTGGCTGGTCTCAAGCACTATCCGGTCAGGATCTCGGCCGTCTGTGCCATGCTCGACACGGGCGGATCAGCCGGGCGTCTAAGAAAGGACTATGGCATCGTTTCTCCGGGAGATATTCGGCGGGCCTTTTTGGCTCTGGCTAATACTTCGCCGATCATCGAGAATTTGTTCAATTACCGTTTCGAAGATGGCCAGTTGAAGGGGCATAACCTGGCCAATCTTTTCATCACCGCCCTGGAGCTGGCGACCAATGACTATCAGAAGGTTTTGTCCGAAATGAGCAAGTTTTTGAACGTCGCCCATCAGGTTCTGCCCGTGACCCTGGAGAAATCAACTCTTTTTGCCGTTTTGGCCAACGGAAAGATTATCTCCGGAGAAACCAACATCGACAAACCCAAACACGATGGACGTTTGAAAATTAAGAAAGTATTCTTGCGCCCTCAGATCAAGGCCTATTCTCCGTCTCTCAAGGCCATCCGGGAAGCGGATTTAATTGTGATCGGCCCCGGCGATCTTTATTCTTCACTGGCGCAGATTCTTCTCACCGAGGGCGTGGCCCGAGCCGTTCGCCAGAGTCGGGCCAAAACCGTCTACGTCTGCAATCTGGTGACGAAGTACGGCGAGACCAATGATTTTTCCGTCCAGAAGTTCAGTGACGAGATCGAAAAATATCTCGGGTCAAGCCCAGACTACGTCGTCTATAATAATTTTGTCCCGCCCGCCTCGAGAATCAAGAAATATTTTAAAGACCATCCGGAGTTGATAAGCTTGGTCAAGATCGATGATAATTTAAACGAAGCTAAGTTTATCGGCGCCAACCTTTTCTTGAAATCGGGACCCTTAGAACACGATTCCCAGAAACTGGCAAAGATAATCACCGGTTTAGTTTAATCAATGCAAGCCGTCATCATCGCGGCCGGAGAGAGCTCAAGGTTCTGGCCGCTCAACGAAAAACACAAAACATTGACCAAAATTTGCGGCCGCCCGCTGATCGAATTTTTGATTGAAGATCTGCGGAAAACCGGCCTGAAAAACATTGTCGTTGTCCAAGGCCCAAAAAGAGATATCGAAAAAGAGCTAAAGGATAAAAAGACTAAATATGCCATTCAAAAAAATCCGACCGGGACTGGCGATGCGTTGCTGGCAGCCGAAAAATTTATCAAGGACGATCAGTTTTTTCTCTTTAATGCCGAACAGCAAAATATCAAAAATCGCCTGGAGTTGATATTAAAAGAATTTCGAAAAACTAAAAACGAATTGATTGTTGTCGGTAGCCCAACCAGAACACCTTGGATCTTTGGTGTCCTGAAAATTGAAAACGGTAAAGTTGTTGAAGTTGTGGAGAAGCCGACCGAAGGCAAAGAGCCGAGCAACTTGAAAATTGTTGGTGATTATTTTTTGCCAAAGAAATTCCTTAGCCATTTAAAAAAAATTCCTTCGCATCCTTACTCTTTGATTAAAGCGATTTCTCTTTATGCCAAAGAAAATCCGGTCGGTTTAGTCAGAATCAAAGAAGAAACTTTATCTTTAAAATATCCCTGGCATCTTTTTCCCATTCTGGAAGCGAGGTTAACCGGAACAGATTTCAAAACCAAGATTGCCAGAACCGCCAAAATTGGCAAAAATGTCGTCATTTCCGGCCGGATCGTCGTCAGCGACAACGTCCGGATCGGCCCGAATACCGTCATCCAGGGCCCGGGCTATATTGGTCAGGATTGTGAGATCGGAGCCAGTAATGTCTTGAGGGGGCCTTTCGACCTAGAAGGGGGCGTCAAGACGGGCGCCTTCATGGAAATTAAACACAGTCTGGTTGGCGAAAACACGCATTTCCATTCCGGCTATTTGGGCGATTCTTTAATCGGCCCTGATTGCCGCTTCGGTGCGGGGCTGGTCACGGCCAACCGCCGGCTCGACCGGAAGAACATTTCTACTGAAGTTAAGGGCGAGGAAATCGATACGGGTTCAACTTATTTTGGCGCGGTTGTCGGCAACCGCAGCCAGTTTGGCGTTCAGGTTGGCGTCATGCCCGGCGTCTTGGTGGGCCGGGATTGTACGGTCTGGCCGGGCACAATCGTCTTTGAGAACATTCCAGACAACACGACATGGAAATAGTCAAAACCAGAGATCAAAAGAGAGCCGTTGAAAAAGCCGTGGCCATCCTGAAGGATGGCGGTTTGGTCATTTATCCGACCGAGACTTGTTACGGCTTGGGCGCGGACGCGACCAACACTGAAGCGGTCAAAAAACTTTTAGAGTTTAAGGGCAGCCGGGGCGGCAAAGCAGTTTCTGTGGCGGTCTCGGACAGAAAGATGGCCGAGAGATATGTTGAAATCAACGAAACCGCCCGAAATCTTTACCAAAAGTTTCTGCCGGGACCTCTGACCGTGGTTTCTAAAAGTAAAGCTAGAACCGACCCCGTTTTGCAGGCGGGAAAAGAAACGTTAGGCATTAGAATTCCTGATTATCCTCTGGCTCTGAAAATTATTAGGAGATTTGGTAAACCCATTACTTCCACCTCGGCCAATACCTCAGGCAAAAAGACACCCTATTGCCTGAAAGATGTCTTAAAATACACCACCCAAAAGCGTTTGGCTTTAATTGACCTGTTTTTGGACGCGGGCCAGTTGCTCTACAATTCGCCTTCCACCGTGGTGGATACGACTCTAAATGAGCCCCGGATTTTGCGCCAGGGGGAGATAAAGATCAAAGCGAGTTCTAGAAATACCTTTATCTCCGAATCAGAAGAGAAGACGCAGGAAATCGCCCAGAAGATTTCCAAGGAACACGAAAAAATGCTCAAATCAAAATGCTTAGTTTTTGCCCTGCAGGGAGAACTGGGTTCGGGCAAGACACAATTTGCCAAGGGTTTGGCTAAAGCATTGGGAATACGAGACAATGTCGTCTCCCCGACTTTTACCATCATTCGAGAATACCCTTTTAAACAAAGAATTTTCTATCACCTCGATACCTGGCGGTTAGAAAAAGGGGAGGAGCTGTTGGATTTAGGTCTGGAGAAAATGCTGAAGCCGGGCAACGTCGTGGCCATCGAATGGGTACAGAAAATGCGTTCGGTCCTGGTTCGTCTGGCCAAAAACAAAAAAATCCAGCTCATCTGGGTTAATATCAAACACCTTTCGGAAACAAAAAGGAAAATCAGTTACCAGAATTAACCGTGAAAAAGAATTTTACCATTTTAGCCATCGATACCAGCTGTGACGATACCTCGGCCGCTGTCACCCGCGACGACCGAGTTTTGTCTAACGTCATTTCTTCCCAGGTGGAGTTCCACAAGGAGTATGGTGGGGTCTATCCCATGCTGGCCAAGAGGAAGCATCAGGAATTCATTGACCCGGCCATCCGGGAAGCTTTGCGCCGAAGCCGAGTTATCTGGAAAGACATCAACGCCTTGGCTGTGACCGCGGGGCCGGGCCTAGCCCCAGCCCTAGAAGTGGGCATTTTGAGAGTTAAGGGACTGGCCAAGGAGCAGGGTAAGTCTGTTATCGCCGTCAATCACATGGAAGCTCATCTTCTCTCTTCCTTTGCCCGGAATTCCCAAGGCCAAGGAGCCTTTTCCGAAGCTGAACCGCGCTTTCCGATCCTGGGACTGCTGGTTTCTGGCGGTCACACCCAGCTGGTCTGGATGAAGAATTTCGGAGACTACCGGCTTTTAGGGGAGACGTTAGATGACGCGGCCGGCGAAGCTTTCGACAAGGTAGCCAAGATGCTGGGACTGGGCTATCCGGGCGGCCCCATCATCTCCGAGTTGGCCAAAACTGGCCAACCAAAATATGAACTACCCGTGGCCATGGTCAATTCCGGCGACCTCAACTTCAGTTTCTCCGGATTAAAGACCGCTTGTTTGTATAAGCTGCAGAAATTATCTCGGCCTTGGGATAAACAATTCTACTGCGACTTTGCCGCCTCCTTTGAAAAAGTCTTGGTTGAATCCTTGATGATCAAATTGAGGAGAGCGATTAAATCATACCGGCCTAAACAAATCGTTCTGGGCGGGGGAGTCATCAATAATTTAAGATTGAAAAAAGAAGCTAGAAGGGTGGCCCGGCAGTTCAATTTAAAAGTTTTCCTTCCCTACGACGACAAACTTCTGACCGACAACGCGGCCATGGTCAGCGTCTGCGCCTGGCACC
>JACQQI010000025.1 GCA_016207115.1 Candidatus Nealsoniibacteriota bacterium | reverse complement strand
GCCTTAAAAAAGCTGGTCAAGAAAGCGGAGACCATAATTTTAGCGACCGATTCTGACAGGGAGGGAGAAGCCATTTCTTGGCACCTCGTCCAGGCCTTAGGGATAAAAAAATATCAACGGATTGCTTTTCACGAAATCACCCGGGACGCCATCGAGGAGGCGCTGAAAAACCCGCGTGAGATCGACATGAGCCTGGTTAATGCCCAGCAGGCCAGAAGGGTATTGGACCGGATCGTCGGCTACAAGCTTTCGCCTTTCTTGTGGAAAAAAGTGGCCCAGGGCTTGTCGGCCGGCCGGGTCCAATCCGTCGCCGTCCGGCTGGTGGCCGAAAGAGAAAAAGAGAGAGAAGATTTTGTTCCCCAGGAGTACTGGGAACTAGAAGCCGTCTTCCAAAAAGACGGAAAAGAATTCCGCGCCCTTTTAGTCAAAGAGAACGGAAAACCAGTGGCCAAGCTCGACATCAAAACCAAGGCCGACGCCGAAAGGATTCTCTCTGACTTAAAAAACAGCTCCTACGTCATACAAAATATTGAACAGAAAGAAACCAAAAAAGTTTCCCCGCCGCCGTTCACCACTTCGACCCTCCAGCAAGAAGCTTGGCAGAGACACCGCTTTTCGGCCAAGTTCACCATGAGCCTGGCCCAGCAACTCTACGAAAAAGGCTTGACGACTTACCACCGCACGGACTCTTTTAATCTTTCGGAACAGTCGCTGAGTGCCGCCCAAAAATACATTCTGAGCAATTTTGGCCCAAATTACTGGCCGGGATTCTCCCGGAAGTATAAGACCAAGTCTAAGTCTGCCCAGGAAGCCCACGAAGCCATCCGTCCAACTGCGGTAGAAGATTCGCCCGAGAAACAATCTCTCGATGAAAAACAGTTAAAACTCTATGACCTGATCTGGCGCCGCTTCCTCGCCGGCCAGATGGCCGGGGCCGTTTTTGATTCCACCGCCGTTGAGGTTGTCGGCGGAGCAGCTGAGAACTACACTTTCAAAGCCGCCGGACAAACTCTGAAATTCGATGGTTTTCTAAAAGTCTATCCCCTCAAATTCGAAGAGATAGAACTGCCTCCCTTAGAAAAAAAGGAAACTCTGGAGTTGATCCGGCTGGAGCCTTCGCAGCATTTTACCCAACCGCCCTCGCGCTATTCTGAAGCCACGCTAGTCAAAACTCTGGAGAGATCCGGCATCGGCCGGCCCTCGACCTACGCGTCAATTTTAGAGACCATCCAGCTGAGAGGTTACGTTCGCAAGGACGAGAAAAAACTCTTCTTCCCCACCGACATCGGCAAACTGGTCAACGATGTCCTCGTCGACCACTTCACCCAGATCGTCGACGTCGAATTCACGGCCAAGATGGAAAAAGATCTGGACTTGATCTCTCAGGGGAAAAAAGAATGGGCGCCGACAATTGAAGAATTTTACCGGCCCTTTAAGGAGACTTTAAAAAATAAAGAGAAAGAGGTTTCCAAAAAAGAATTGACTCAGGAGGCGACCCAAGAAACCTGCCCCCTCTGTGCCAATCCCGTCGTTATCAAGATCAGCCGCTACGGCAAATTTTACGCCTGTTCGAATTTCCCCGCCTGTAAATACAAAAAGAACATCCCGGTTTCCCTGGGCCTGAAGTGTCCCAAGTGCCGGGAAGCCGCCTCAAAAGAGGCGAGTCCCGACCCCTCTAGGGGGGGAGAAATAATCGAAAGGATCACCCGGAAGCGCAAGGTCTTCTACGGCTGCTCGGAATGGCCCGCCTGCGACTTTGCCCTCTGGGATCGTCCCACCGGAGAAAACTGCCCGGACTGCTCGGGCCTCCTGGTCAAAACGCGCTGGGGCAAGGAAAAGTGTTCTAACCCTGACTGCTCCACCAACAAAAAAGATGTCGACGCCTCTGGCTCTGGAAAAAATCGTTGAAAACTACTCGGGCCGGGACAAGAAACTGATCCTGGAGGCTTTTGAGTTTGCCCGCGCCGCCCACGAAGGGCAAAAAAGGTTCTCCGGCGAAGACTATATCACCCACCCGCTCCGCGTCGCGCTGATCCTCAGCCATTTAAGGCTGGATGCCAGAACCATCGTCGCCGGCCTCTTGCACGACGTCCTTGACGACACCCGGGTTTCCCCTCCAGAATTGGAGAAAAAATTCGGGGGAGAGATCTATTTGCTCGTCTCGGGCGTCTCGCGGCTGGGCAAGCTCCGCCTGCCCAAACAAAACCTGGAAGTCGAACCAATTGAAAGGATGGATCAGAAGCCGGCCAGCCTGGAGATAGAAAACTTGCGCCGGATGTTTTTTGCCATGGCCGAGGACATCCGCGTCATCCTGATCAAGTTGGCCGACCGGACTCACAATATGGAAACCTTAGAATTCATCCCCCAGGAAAAACAAAAGAGGATGGCTCTGGAAACAATGGAGATCTTTTCTCCCCTGGCCGGTCGGCTCGGCATCGGTACGATCAAAACCAAGCTAGAAAACCTGGCTTTCCCCTATCTCTATCCCAAAGAATACCAGTGGCTCAAAGAGAGCGCGGAAAAGAAACGCGCCGAGGCCAAAAAGAGCGTTGACCGGGCCCGGGAAAATCTCAAGAAAAACCTGGAAAAGGAGAAAATCGACGTCATCGAGATCAAGTCTCGGCTCAAATCTTACTTCAGCCTTTATCACAAGCTACTCCGGCACCAGATGGATTTCGATCAGATTTACGATCTGGTCGCGCTGAGAGTCATTGTTAAAGACGTCAAAACCTGCTACACGGTCCTGGGAGCCATTCATAAATACTGGCGGCCTCTGCCGGGACGGATCAAAGACTACATCGCCTTCCCCAAGGCGAATTCCTACCAGAGCCTGCACACCACCGTCATCTGCGAAGAAGGGCGCATCCTCGAGATTCAGATCCGCACGCCGGAAATGCACGCCGTGGCCGAAAGAGGCATCTGCGCCCACTGGGCGCAGAAGGAAGGCGTCGACCTCGTCCGCCGAGGAAAACAATTCGCCTGGATTCAGCAACTGGCCGGCTGGCAGAAAGAGAACCAAGACGCCGAAGATTTCTTAGAGGGACTGAAAATCGATTTCTTCAAGGACCGCATTTTCGTCTTCACGCCCCGGGGCGACATCGTCGACCTGCCCGAAGGCGCGACGCCGGTTGATTTCGCCTACAGCGTCCACTCCGAGATCGGCCACCACTGCGTCGGTGCCAAAGTCAACCGCAAGATCGTGCCCCTGTCGGCTACCCTCAGAACGGGCGATGTGGTAGAAATTATAGTAGACAAAAACAAATTACCCAGCCGCGACTGGCTGAAGTTTGTCAAAACCGGCGTGGCAAGATCGCACATTAAAAAGCGGCTGGATGTTGGTTTTTTCCGCGGCTTGCAGGCATTAAGAAAGAAGTTCTTCCCGTTCGAGAAAGAGGAAAAAGCGATTGAAAAAGAAACTCCTTCTCCCACCAAGGCGATCTCGGTCAAAAAAGAACCTGCTGTCTCGGTGGGCGGGAAGACGGGCGTGGCCTTCTTCTTGGCCAAGTGCTGCCGGCCCCAGAGCCCAGATCAAGAGATCGCCGCCTATCTGACCAAGAGCAAGGGAGCTTCGATTCATGTAACCAATTGCCAGAATTTTAAAAAGCTGAAAACGAGATGGCCGGAAAGAATCATGGAAGCCAGGTGGCCGTAATTTTCATGCCGGGGTGGTGAAACTAGGGAAACACGCATCACTCAAAATGATGTGAGCGCAAGCTCTTGAGGGTTCGATTCCCTCTCCCGGCACCAACTAAATTTTCGCGATGACAATCCAAAGAATTTATATCGGCGGCTGGTTCCAGCGAACCACGCTGCACCTGACGGAAATTTGGGACTTTCTCAAGCACGGAAGGTCTAATTTGGATTTCCCGAAAGAGGACCTCGATGAAGCCAGAGATTCTTTATCGCTCGATGAAGTCAGCCGGGAAAGCGGACCCCTGGAATACATCCTCGTAAAAACCGCTAAAGGAATAAGCTACCGAATATACGAGGACGGTTTGATAATCCTGGAGAAAGAGTTTAAGTCGCTGAAAGACGACTTTGAGGCCATTCGTAATTACTATGACGACAAGCTTTCGCAGGCCCTTTCTCTGATTTTCAGCAAAGGTGCGCCCGTCCCCAAGGAACTGGCCAGCATCAAAACCATTTTGCCCTATATCGTTACCGTCGCCGATGCCACAAAAGGAGAGATAGAGAAGACCTTTAAAGATTCTGCCGAGGACGTCTATTCGGTGCTGACAACCAAGAACATCGAAGTGTACCGAAGCCCGGGGATGATCCTGATCAACAACCTGAAGGACGAGAATTTGACTCGGGAGATCATCGAATCACAGATATTCTTCCGGGAATTCAAGTCCCAGCTCCATCGCTATCTGGCCATCCACCGGATCTTGTGGGAAAAGATCAAAACCATCAAGGAACGAGGCGAGATAAGAGGAAACGACATCGATTCGCTGAGAAATGAGCTGGCCGTCTACCAAAAGACGATCAATTTAATCGGTGCGAGGATTGATCAAATGCCGGCCTACGTCAAGACGAGGCAGAAAATCACCGATCTGGAAAAAATCGATGACTATCTGCAGCCGCTGTTTCAGTTCAAGTTCGAGACGCTCTTGGATACCCACGAGTATATCAAACATCTTTGGGAAATGACCAAAAACTATCTGACCTCCGCCATCGAGACCTTCTCCGAGCTTCAAGCCAAAAGCACGAAGAACACCATCTCGTCTTTGCAGCTGATCACGACTATCGGCGTCGTCGCGGCCATCTTGGGCTACCTCGGCCGGGACGCCCTACCGAAATTCACTTCGGCGGGATTGATATATTTCCTTTTGCTAATGGCCATGACCTGGCTGATCAATGGCGTCGTCTCGAGATTCTACAAAAACAAAAAGTATCGCATTAAAAGCGAGGACATCGAGAAAGACATAAAATAGGCGAGTTTTCTTGACACTCGAACTATTTAGTGTTACTTTAAGTATCATTTTGCTCTTTCGAAAATGATGACACGAGGCGCGGTCTCGTGTCTCCAGAACCACCAATTTTCTACATTTGGAGGAACAATGACTGCAAGGTTTAACTCGCAAGGCGACGAGATCGTCCGAAGCCTGAACGGAACAACGATTTCTCTGGTCTGGCGATCGACCGGAGACGGCTACTGCCAAATTGACGCAAAGATGACCCTGCCCGATGGTCGGGACGATGAAGTCCTGGGCAAGAGGGTGGTGGCGCCCTGCCGGGGCCAAGACGTCCGCGGAACCTGGGAAGAGTTCGTGGCCCAGGTCTTTGAGAAGTTCGCCGAAGAAACGGATCTCCTCAAAGACCAGATCATCCCCACCATGGACGTCGTTCGCTCCGTCCTCCACGGCATCGGGATCTAGGAAGGGATCCCCCATAATCAAAAAGAGGCGCTCTGATCGAGGGCGCTTCTTTTAGTCTTTGAGAAAGCTAACCGGAACGACGAGAGAGCTTGAGCAGGTTCTCCAGTAAACAAGCAATGGTCAGGGGGCCAACGCCACCCGGAACCGGAGCCAAAAACCCGGCTTTCTTAATGACGGACTGGGTCTCGACGTCGCCCACGACCCGGTTATTCTCCACGCTCGTGCCGCAATCAATGACGACGGCGCCCTTTTTTATCATTGAACCTTTGATTAAATCCGGCTTCCCGGCGCCCGAAACAATAATGTCGGCTTTCTGGGTAAAGCCAACCACATCCTTGGTCAACTCATTGACCACGACCACGGTGGCTTTCTCCTGCGCCAGCCAAAGGCTGGCGGGTAAACCGACCAATCGACCGCGGCCGACGACCACGGCGGTGCGACCCTTGATTTCGATCTTGTACTTATTAAAGATCCTCTGGATGCCGCTCACCACGGGCGGCAGGATCAAAGCGTTGTTTTGGTAAAACCGGCCCAGATTAGCCTGAGTCAAACAATCCGGATCCTTGGCGGGAGGGATCAGGTTCAAAATGTCGTTGGTTGATAGGTGTTTGGGCAGAGGCAATTGAACCACCAGGCCGGAAACAGCTTTATCGGCCGTGATTTTTCTTATCTCGTCTTTCAATTCAGTTTCGTTAATCTTTTCGGGAAAGCCGAAATGCTTAAAACCGAGGCCGATCTTTTCGCCGGCCTTCTTTTTTTGCGACTGATATTTTTCAGAGACCGAATTTTGACCAACGGAGACAACGCCTAAATTTAAATTCAGGTCCCGGCTTTTGATTTCTCGAGCCAGATCTTCTAAAACCTCCTGGGCGATTTCCCGGCCGTTTAAAATCACCATCTTAATTGATGCTCTGAACCGGAAACTTCCAGCAGAGCTTCTTAATCTTAGATCGAATACCCGAAAGATGAGAGTCTTTGAAAACCTTCTGTTTGAATATTTTACGAGCCAGCTGGTCTTTCTCTTTGTCCCGGCTGCCGATATCTCCCAAATCAAATTTTCTCAGATATTCAACGATGTCGTTCAGCCAATGGGCGACCAAGACCATCTCTTTTTCTTTCATCCCCCGCGTGGTTACCGCCGGCGTTCCTAGTCTTAGGCCGGACGGATAGTAAGGGGAACGGGCGTCGAAAGGAACGGTCTGGCGATTACAGATTAAACCGGCGGCGTCGCCGGCCCAGGCCACGGTCCAGCCGTCCAAACCCTTATTGGTCAGGTCAATCCAGATCATGTGGTTGGCGCTACCGCCGCCCACAAGAGTGAAATCGTCTTTGATCAATTCTTTGGCCAGTGCCTGACTGTTCTTGACGATCTGCCTTGCGTACACTTTAAACTCTCTTGTCGCGGCTTCTTTTAGAGCGACGCAGAGGGCGGCAATGTTGTTGTTGTGCGGACCGCCCTGCAAGCCCGGGAAGACCGCTTTATCAATCTTGTTGGCCAATTCTGGATCTTTTTTCAATCCTTTTCTCGTCACTAAAATCATCGCCCCTCGGGGGCCGCGCAAGGTCTTGTGGGTCGTCGTCATAATTAAATGGGCGTAATTTTTGGGCGAGGGATGGGCCCCACCCACGACCAGGCCCGGGATGTGTGAGATGTCGGCGACGAAGTAGGCGCCCACCTCATCGGCGATCCGGGCGAAGCGGGCGAAGTTGAAAACGCGAGTAAAACCGGTGCCGCCGCAGAAGATGATTTTTGGCTTGTATTTTTTCGCCTGGCTCTCCAGCTCCGGCCAGTTGATATCGCCATCCTTGGTCAGCCCATAATAATATGGCCGGTAAAACTTTGAGGTAATGGAGGCTGTCTGGCCCATCGACAAGTGACCGCCCATGTAAAGATGCTGGGACAGGATCGGGTCGCCGGGCCGGCAGACTGCCGACAGGATGGCCAAATTACCCTCACAGCCGGAATGCGGCTGGACATTCGCGTGCGCCACGCCAAAAAGCTTCTCGGCGCGCTCGATACAGAGCCTCTCCATTTTATCCACAACCTGGTTTCCCTGGTAATATCGTTTTCCTGGATAACCCTCGCTGTATTTATCGGTAAAAACCGATCCCAAAGCTTCCCTTACCGCCCGGGAAGAATAGTTTTCCGAAGGGATCATGATGAGGCAGTCTTGCTGCCGTTTTTCCTCCGCCAAAATCAGTTTGGTAATCTCTATATCTACTTTTCTAAGTGATGCTTTTTTCATGGTTTAGGATCGGTCATTGGTAAGTTTTTTAATTATAGCCCAAAAATGCTTTTGCTCAAGCTATTATAATGTGAAACCGACCTGGCGAGAGGTCGGTTTCTGAAAAGGAGATGGTCACGCAGCGAGGGCTTCGCCTATCCAGTGAAGCAGCGACTGATTCGACGTCGGAGGATCGGTGGTAATTAAGTAGCAATGTTTCGCTCCCTGGCTGATTGCCCGGTGAGCTAAGCTGGCTACTTCACCATTGGTCTTCGCGATAATGAAGAAGATCCCCCCTACGTGATCGAGTCTCCCGGCAGAGCGCATGAACACATCGAGGCTGTTCATGGAAAAAGCGTCAAAGTTGCCCCCTGCGTTCTTCTCGACGAATCGCGCGTTTTGCTCCAACCCATCTCCCATAACAATGAAAACCTGCATTAGTGCCTCCTTGTGCAGTATTTTCTCTCTGAGAATCAATAACATTAATTATTAATGCTGTCAACTCGAAAAATTAAGGTTCGGCTGCCGGTCCAGAGAATCGGCGTCTCTGATAAAATCACCCCGTCTGGCCCGGTGCCAGGCGCAGACGCTGACCATGGCCGCGTTGTCGGTCAGAAG
>JACQQI010000003.1 GCA_016207115.1 Candidatus Nealsoniibacteriota bacterium | reverse complement strand
GTCTTTAGAGGCGTTAAAGAAGATTCTCGAAAAATGAACATGAATGAAAACGTTAAAGACAAAAACCGGCCTTCGGGGCCGATCAAAATCGGTGAAGTAATCGTTGAGGTCGATCGCGACCTTTGCATCGGCGCCGGCACCTGCGTGGCGCTGGCCCCGCGGGTTTTTGCTCTGGACCAGGACGGCAAATCCGTGATTCTCGACACCGCGGACTCAGAGCTGGAACAAACGCTCTTGGAAGCGGCCCGCAGCTGTCCGGTCGCCGCCATTATCCTGAAGAAAAAGAGCGGAGAAAAAATATTTCCCCAGTGATACTATGGAACTCTATAAAACTACCTTAATCGACAAGCAGCAGCTGGCGCCGGACATCTGGCAATTTCGTTTTCAGCTCGACAGTCCCCCAGAGCTCAATTTCACGCCGGGCCAGTATCTCATCTTGATGATTTCGGATCAAAGGCGTCTCTATTCGATCGCCTCTTCAAACTCTCTCAAGGACAGCTTCAGCCTGATCGTCAAGTTATTGCCGGACGGGGTCGGTTCTAACTTCCTTCGATCATTAGAGATTGATTCCCGCGCTTTTTTTCAGGGCCCGGCCGGCTTCTTCACTCTCCGCTCTCCGGACAAGCCCAAGATGTTTTTGTCCGCCGGCACCGGCATCGCGCCCATCCGCTCTCAGCTCTTTTCCTCGCTGGAGAAGGGAGAGGTTCAAGCGCCCGAATTATTTTTGTTCTGGGGACTGAAAAGAAAAGCCGACGTCTATCTCTTCGACGAATTCAACGGGTTGTCAAAAAAATGCCCCAATTTCAACTTCTGGATCTGTCTGGACCAGGAAGAGAATTTTCTCGGACTCGACGTCGAGCGCTTCCGGAGAGGGCGGGTCGATCAGGTTTTCCGAAGCTTTATCAAAGAGAAAAGGCTAAAGCCCGATCAGCTGAACGGTTTTGAATACTATCTTTGCGGGGCCCGGGAGATCGTCGAATCACTCAACCAGTTCCTCCAGGATCTGAGCGTCAATAAGGAAAACATCTTTTTCGACAAATTCTGACAAGGTTCTTATCTCGAGCGAAGCGAGAAACAAGGTTCTTATGTCCGTTAAAGATCTAAAAAAAGAAGTTTTGAAGAAACTCAAAAACGTCTTTGATCCGGAAATTCACATTTCCCTGGTTGATTTAGGCTTGATCTACGACGTTCGAGAAGCAGATGGCCGAGTCAAAATCAAGATGACTTTGACGAGTCTCGGCTGTCCCCTCTTCGGGTCAATTGAAGAAGAAATCAAAGAGGCGGTCTTACAAATCAAGGGCGTGAAAAACGTTGAGGTCGAGTTGGTTTTTGACCCGCCCTGGACAAAAGACATGCTGTCCAAAGAAGCGAAAACAAAACTTGGAATTAATTAACTCAAGACAAAAACTATGTACGAAGCCAAAAACTACGATTCGTTGCTGGGGCTGCCGGGCTTTTCCGAGCAAGCCTTGAAGACTCACTTTGCTCTCTACCAGGGCTACGTAGCCAATGCCAATAAGTTCCTGGAGATTCTGGCCAAAGAAGGGACGGATTCGCCGGACTTCGCCGGTTTTAAGCGTCGGTTTGGTTGGGAATTCAACGGCATGCGTCTGCACGAGTACTACTTTGGTGCTCTGTCCAAGAACCCGGCCAAAATTACAGAGTCCGGGTCTCTGCTGGTTAAAATCAAAGATGATTTTGGCAGCTTTGAGGCTTGGGAAAAGGACTTCCGGATCACCGCCATGATGCGCGGCATCGGCTGGACCATTCTCTACTACGACCGACTGGCTGACAAACTCTTGAATGTCTGGATCGGCGAGCACGACACCGGCCATTTGGCCGGCGCCACTCCCCTCCTGCCCCTGGACGTTTTCGAGCATGCTTTCCTGATTGACTACGGCACCAAGAGGGTCGATTACATCGAAGCCTTTATGAAAGCGATTGATTGGAAGGTGATCGAGGAAAGGTTCGCCAAAGCGGAATAATAGCGAGTACGATATATCGGGCGGCGTACCGCCCGCTATAAGTCAGAGAGCAAAAGCCGCTCCTTTTTGGAAGCGGCTTTTGTCATTCCACTGTCACTGATTTGGCCAAGTTGCGGGGCCGGTCAACGTCGCGGCCCAGCTTTTTGGCCAGATAGTAAGCAAAAAGGTGGAGTGGGACAATAGCCAACAGGGGCGTGAGTAGTTCCAGGGTTTGGGGAATATAGATGACGTCATCAACTAGTTTCTCCAAATCTTGATTCCCCGCCGTTGTTACCGCGATCACTTTGCCCTTTCTGGCTTTGATTTCCTGAATATTGGAAACGACTTTCTCGTAGACCGAGTCCTGGGGCGCCAGGACGATCGAAGGAAAATCCTCGTCAACTATGGCGATGGGGCCGTGCTTCATCTCGCCGGACGGGTAGGCCTCGGAGTGGATATAGGCGCATTCTTTGAGTTTCAAGCTGCCCTCCAAAGCCATCGGGAAACCGTACTTGCGCCCCAGATAGAAGAAGTTTTTGTAAACCGAGTACTTTTCCGCCAGGGCCTTGATCTTGTCTGCCTGGAGCAAGACGGACCTCATCTTCTCGGGAAGTTTCCGGAGCTCGTTCATGATTTCTTGGCCGGCGACCAAAGACATTTTCCTCTCTCGGGCCAAAAAGAGCATCAGGAGAACCAGGTCGGCGATCTGGGTGGTGAAGGCTTTGGTTGAAGCCACGGCCAGCTCCGGGCCGGCATGAGAGTAAATGCCGGCGCCGACTTGCCGGGCAATGGTTGAGCCGACGACATTAACAATGCCCAAAGTCAGGGCGCCCTTGGTTTTCGCCTCTTTGATGGCGGCCAGAGTATCGGCCGTCTCTCCCGATTGTGAAATGGCCACGAAAAGAGTTTGGTTGTCGATGATGGGTTTGCGGTACCTGAATTCCGATCCCAAATCGACTTCGGTCGGAATCTCGGCGTATTCTTCAAAAAAGTACTCGGCCGCCAAGGCCGCGTAACTGGCGGTGCCGCAAGCCACCAGAATGACCCGGTTAACTTCCCGCAGTCTTGGCTCCAGGGGTTCCAGGCCGCCGAGCTTGGCCTTGCCTTCGTTGATCAGCAATCTTCCCCGCAGAGTATTTTCTAGGGCCAACGGCTCTTCAAAGATCTCTTTGAGCATAAAATCCGGGAAATTGCCCTTGTCTGCCTCACCCGCGGTAAAGTCAATCACTCCCCTCTTGGCTTCAACCTTTTCTGACAGGAAAGACTTTAGTTCGTAACCTTTTTCGCTGACAAAAGCGACGTCGCCGTCGTTGAGATAGAGAACGTTTTTGGTTACCAGCCCAATCGGCGTCGGGTCGGAAGCAAAAATGAATTCTTGGTCGTTGGTTCCCAAAATAAGGGGGCTGGAAAAGCGGGTGCCGACGAGCAAATCGGGCTCCTCTTTGTTAAAAATCAGTAAGGCAAAACTGCCTCGGACATCTTTGAGCGTCTGCATAATTGCTTCTCGATAGGGCAAGCCTTGTTTTTGCCGTTCTTCGATCAAGTGAGGCACGACTTCGGTGTCGGTTTGGGAAACAAAAACGTGCCCCTTTTTAAGCAGAGCGTCCTTAAGTTCCTGGAAGTTTTCGATGATGCCGTTGTGGACGACGAAGATTTTCTTTTGACAATCCCCGTGAGGATGACTGTTTTCCCGAGTGACGAGCCCGTGGGTGGCCCAGCGGGTATGGCCGATCGCCAAGCCTCCTTTCTTGTCAAGTTGGGCGGTTTTAATAAATTCCTGAACTCGACCGGGTTGCTTTTCCAGATAGATCTCCTTTTTCTCTTGGTCGTAGGCCAAAACCCCGATGGAGTCATAGCCACGATATTCCAAACGCTTCAGTCCATCGATGACGATGGGCAGAGCTCGCTTCGGGCCGATATAGCCAACGATACCGCACATGATAACGAGTACGATATATCGAGCGGTGTACGCCGCCCGCTATTAAGAGATTATCTTTTGGTGTTTCTGGCGCCAGGCCGAGATTTTCTGATGGTGGCCCCTCATTAAGATCTGGGGCACGGACCATTTTACGCCTCGGCGGGGCGAAAAAGTCTCTGGTCGGGTGTACTGCGGGTATTCGGAAAAGCCCAAGGCGCCACCTCCTTTGCGGCCCGGCATCCTTTCGCCGAGGAGCTCCGAATGACCCAGGACGCCCGGTTTCAACCGAGTCACCGCTTCGATGACAGCCATGGCCGGTACTTCCCCGCCCATCAGAACGTAATCTCCGATCGAAAGCTGTTCGTCCACCAGATGCCGAGCCACTCTTTCGTCCACGCCTTCGTAGCGCCCGCAAATCAAGACGATGCGCTGTAGTTGGGAGTATCGGTGGGCCATCTTTTGGCTGAATTTCTTCCCTCGGGGCGAAAAAAGGATCGTTTTGATTCGATCGGACTTCGTTTTTCTCAGCTGCGAGACGGCTCGATAAATTGGTTCTAATTTCAAAACCATGCCCCGGCCGCCGCCAAAGGGCTTGTCGTCGACAACGCGGTGTTTGTCTTTGGCCCATTGCCTCAAATCAAAAACCCTGATTCTGATCAGTTTTTGTTTCTGAGCCCTTTTAATAATCGACTCCTCGAGGAAGGAGTCAAAGAAATGAGGAAAAATAGTGACGATGTCGAAGATGATCATTTCTGGTCTGAATAAAACAAAAACGGTGCTGCTTTTAGGCTAACACCGTTCTTGCCGGTTGTAAATTAACCGAAATGTTTTCTTTAAAGCTTGAGGTCTTCCAGCCCAGTTCCGACATCTTCTGTCGGCATCTTTCTGGGGGCTCGACCGCCTTCGGGTTCCTCGATCTTGAGGTTGACTCGGGCGTGGTTCTTCAGACCAACGATTCGGACCAGGCTGCGGATTGATCGAGCCGTACTGCCGCCCCGGCCGATGATCTGGCCCATGTCTTCCGGATTCAGTTTCAAGGAGAGCAGAACTCCCATTTCATCAACCCGGCGGTCCACTTTGACGTCTTCGGGGTGATCAACCAAGGCCTTGATGATGAATTCCAGAAAATCCTGATCAGCAATGACTTTTGACATTTTCCCTTAGTGTTAAAGAATCTTGCAATTAATCTGATCGACCTTTCGGTTGTGAGCGATTCTATTTTGATTGTACCTAGTCCTTTTGTTCTGTCAACTTTGGTTCTGGAGCGGGTTCGGCTGCCGGAACCTCCGCGGGCTCGGCTTCCGGAAGCGGATCAGAAACCGGCTCGGCTGAAGCCGAGGCTGGCTCAGCGGGTTTTTCCTTGGGCGCCTCAGTCTTTTCTTTTGTTTCTGATTCAGGTTTCGGTTCGGGTTTATTGAGAGTGATTTTCCTTTTTTTCCCGGCAACGACCTTGGCGCTAACCAAAAGGTTGTGGACGGTATCGGATGGTGCAGCGCCCATCTTTAACCAGTGCTTCAGGCGCTCTTCTTTGATGGCCTTTTCTTTGGTAATCGGGTTGTAAAAACCCAAGTCTTCGACAAAAACACCGGCCCGCGGTGGCTGGCTTTTTTCGGCGACGACGATCTTAAAGATGGGTTGATTCTTTTTTCCGATTCGAAACAGTCTGATGACTAACATGTTGACAGAATTACCACTTTTTAATCTCTAAAGCTTTTTTCGCCGCTTTTTCTTCGCCTTCTTGTTTCGACGAACCCTCGCCTCGAGCGATTAGTTTGTCGGCTAGGAAGACGCCGATGGTGAAGTGCTTGGCATGATCCGGGCCCGTTTCCTTTAGGACCTGGTAGGCCGGAGTGATGCTCGTCTTCTCCTGAGCCCTTTCCTGGAACTGGGATTTGGCGTCCTTGAAAAGTCCCTGGCGGATGATCTCGGGCAGCTTTCCCAGAAGGTGTTTCTTGATAAAGGTCTGACAGGCGGCGTAGCCCTGATCCAAGTAAAGGGAGCCGATAAAGGCTTCGAAAGAATTGGCCAGAATAAAGTCTCGGGCTTTGCCCGTGTCTTTGGTTTCGCCCCGGGAAAGCAGGAGGTATTCGTTGAAATCCAGCTCCCGGGCGGCCTGGGCCAATCTCTCAGAATTCACCAGGGCGGCCCGCCAGGCCGTCAACTCACCTTCGTTTTCTTTGGGATAGCGACCGTAGAGAAACTCGGTTACGACGAGCTCGAGAACGGCGTCGCCGAGAAACTCCAACCTTTCGTTGTGCTCCAGGGAAAGACTCTGATTTTCGTTGAGGTACGAACGGTGGCAGAAAGCCTGGGTGAGTAAACTCTTGTTCGCGAAGCTGACGCCTAGATCCCTTTCTAGTTTAGAAAAATTCTTCATTCATGAAACCAAGTTTCAAAATCCAAATGTCCAATAACGGACGGTACTCCGCCCGATATATCGTACTCGCTATAGCGCGAAGCGATATATAAGCAGAGCTTGGTCTCGCTAGAGCGAGGTCGGGCAATCCTGCCCGCTATGACCGAAAAACTGATTTGACACTTGGGCTTTGAGATTTGGCGTTAAGTTGTTTATCCTTGGATCAAACTTGTTTATCTGGCTGACTTTCAGTTTCCGTCGGCGGCTCCGGTTCCGGATTCAGGCTCTGTATCTGCTGATAGACGGTGCCCAGGACGCCGTTGACGAAGCGGCCCGAACTCTCGCCGCCAAAGGACTTGGCCAATTCAATCGCTTCATTGATGGCCACCTTGGGCGGCACCTCGTCTTTTTTGGAGTAAAGAAGCTCGAAAAGGCCGAGACGCAGGACGTTCCGATCCACCATCGTGATTTGTTCCAGGGGCCACTCGGGTGCCGATTGGACGATGATCTTGTCGATCTGAGCCAGATGGTCAAGGGTGCCCCTGACCAGCTGCCAGACAAAATCTTTATTTTCCAGGCCCGGTCCGAATTCCTTAAAGTTCTTTTCCACGATCTTATCGATCGCCCCTTCTTGTCTCCCGTAGAAATCCCACTCAAAGAGCGACTGGAGGGCGATGGAGCGTGAAAGATGACGACTGGCCATATATAGCGTGAAACGATATATCGGGCTCCGCCCGCTATTAGTGTTTTAAGGTTCCTTTTCTTCTGTCTTGGGTTCGAGGCCCTTTTCCGCCCTCTTCTTCTTTTTCTTCTCCGCCTTCTTCATAACGTCGATGATTTCTCGATCCTGATAGTAGCCGCAATTTCTGCAAACGGTGTGCGAGAGGTGGGGCTTTTTACAATGGGGGCAAATAACCAAAGCCGGAGAGCGCAAGAAAATTTGGGATCTCCGTTTATTCCTCCTTGATTTGGTGTGTCTTTGTTTCGGTACTCCACCCATGATGATGAATTAAAACCAGATGATTCGATAGCGGGCGGTATACGCCGCCCGATATATCGTACTCGCTATAGCAAGCCGGAAGTTCGATATTCCGAATCCTATTCGTTATATTACCAGAAGCGTTAAACTTTTTCAAGGGCCTGGACCGGCCGAAAGCTCCTTCGATGAATCGGGCAGGGTTTGTGTTTTCTGAGCATCCTCAAGTGCAGCCTTGTACCGTAACCTTTGTGTAAATCAAAGCGATAGGGTGAATATTTTTTGTGATAGCGCCTCATGATTCTGTCTCGGGTCACCTTGGCCAAAATAGATGCGGCAGCGCAGGAGAAAACCTTTTGATCGCCTTTGACGATAGGCTTCTGTGCCAAAGGTAAGGCCAATTTCATGTTCCCGTCCAAGATTAAGCAATCAACTTTCATTCTTTTGAGGGCTTTAACCATGGCTAATTTGGCCGCTTCTAAGATGTTAATTTTATCGATGACTTTCTCGGAGACAATGCCGATTCCCCATCTGAGGTCTGGGTGTTTGACAATGGCTTCGTATAATTTCTCTCTCTGCCGTTGCGTCAATTGTTTTGAGTCTCTGGCCCCGGGCAGGTCCTCTATCTTGACCCGCTGATTTTTAATCATTACGGCCGCCGCGACGACCGGTCCGGCCAGAGGGCCACGACCGGCCTCGTCTAAGCCAGCGACAACCTTGTATCCCCGCCGCCACAGCTTTTTTTCTTCTTTTAAACTCGGATATTTCGTCATCCTCCACATTTTAGCTCAATCTTAGATCCATTTCTAGGTCATTGACTTTGCCCGCCAGATATTGGTTGACTAATGACGGACTCGCCACGTGTGGCGCGAGTGATACACTAGGGTTCCTTTTCTGGCTTGGCATAAAACTAAACTAAACGGGCTCGAGCGTTATGCTCGAGCCCTTTTCATCTCAACCCCACTTTACTTGGGGGCCGTTCCGGGCCGCGGATGACCGCCGGGGTTCTTCTTTCCACCGGCTTTCGGTTTCAACTTGGCCACTGTTTCATCACCTCCATTCTGATCAGTGTTGTTTTTTGAAGCGAATTACAAGCCATCGCCACAAAAAACCGACGAGAACGACCAGACCAATGAATCCTAGTCCAATCCAGAAACCTATGCTCATAATATACTTCCTTTCGATTAAGAAAAGATAGAAAATCATACAACAGAAACATTAATTTGACCAGTCTTTGACAGATCTCTGGCCAGAAAGTAAAATAGAGTAATTGTTTCCGGAAGATACTAAAGAACATGGCTAAATTCACTCACCTCCACGTCCACTCGCAATACAGCCTGCTCGATGGACTGCCCAAAATCCCCCAGCTTTTGGATCGGGCCAAGGAACTGGGCATGGACTCTCTGGCCTTGACTGACCACGGCGTTCTCTACGGCGCCGTGGAGTTCTATAAAGAAGCGTTAAAGCGGGACATCAAGCCCATTTTGGGCGCCGAGCTCTATCTGGCGGCCGAGAAAATGACGGATCGGCGCCCCAACATCGATGATAAAAGATACCACCTCGTCCTTCTTGTCAAAGACGAGCCGGGCTACCAAAATCTCATCAAGCTGATTACTAAGGCCCATCTAGAGGGCTTTTATTACAAGCCGCGCATCGACGAAGAGCTGTTGAGAAAGCATTCTCAAGGCCTAATCGGGCTGTCGGCTTGTCTTCAGGGTCGGATTCCCCGTTTGATCATGGCCAAAAAAATGAAAGAGGCCGAAGAGACGGCTCTGAGATTTCAAGAAATCTTTGGCGCCGGCAATTTCTATCTCGAACTGCAACACCACCAGAGCATCAAAGAACAGGCGACGTTGAATCAAGCTCTGATTGGTCTTGCTCGTAAAACCGGGCTGCCGCTTGTTGCCACCCAAGACATGCACTACTTGCGCCCCGAAGACGCCGAAGCTCAGGACATTTTGATGTTGATCAATACCGGGGCTGATCCCAACGATCCCGAGAGGCTGACGATGAAACAGGATGATTTTTCCATGACCACAGCGGAACAGATGGAAGAATATTTCCAGGAAGTTCCCGAAGCCATCAAAAATACCCAGAAGATTTCCCAGGCCTGCAATTTCAAACTCGAGCTGGGCAAAACTAAGCTGCCGGCTTTCGACGTGCCGGATTCAAAAACCCCGGATCAGTATTTGAGAGAATTAGTTTTAGAGAAGGCTCCGAAACGCTACCCCAAATTGAGCCAGAATGTTTCTGAACGGATCGAATACGAACTTTCGGTCATCGAGAAGACCGGCTTCGCCTCTTACTTCTTGATCGTCCAGGACCTGGTCGCCTGGGCCAAGGAAAATCGCATCGTCGTCGGGCCGGGGCGGGGGTCGGCCGCCGGCTCCATTATTTCCTACATTCTGGGCATTACCAGCGTCGATCCGATCAAGTACAATCTTCTCTTCGAACGATTCCTCAACCCCGAAAGAATCTCTTTCCCGGATATTGACCTCGATTTTGCCGACCGCCGGCGCGACGAAGTCATCAATTACGTGGCCGAGAAGTACGGCCGCGATCGGGTCGCCCAAATCATCACTTTTGGCACCATGGCCGCCCGCGCCGCCGTCCGCGACGTCGGCCGGGCTTTGGGTTACCAATACGGCTATTGCGATCAACTGGCCAAAATGATCCCTTTCGGCTTTACTCTTGAAGAAACGCTCAAAAAAGTAAAGGAATTCCGCGACCTCTACGAGCAGGACGTTCAGGCCAAAAAGCTGGTTGACCTGGCCAAAAAGCTGGAGGGCGTGGCCCGCCACGCTTCGACCCACGCCTGCGGCGTCGTCATCAGCGCCGAACCATTGGAAAACATCGTTCCCCTTCAGCATCCGACTCAGGACGATCAAAACATCGTCACCCAGTACGAAATGCATTCCATTGAAGACCTGGGCCTTTTGAAAATGGACTTTCTGGGCCTCAAAAACCTGACCATCATTGAGGATACTCTCGCCCGGATTTACGTTATTCACGGCCAAAGCATCGACATTGAAAATATCCCCCTCGACAACAAGGACGTCTACAAGACGCTGCGAGAGGGGCGGACCGCCGGCATCTTCCAGCTCGAGGGTCAGGGCATGACCCGCTATCTGACCGAGCTGAAACCGACCGAGTTTGAAGACATCGTGGCCATGATCACGCTCTTTCGGCCCGGACCCATGGAATTCATTCCTTCTTTTATAAAAAGAAAGCACGGAAAAGAAAAAATCGAGTATCTTCACCCAAAGCTCAAGCCGATCCTGGAAAACACTTACGGAATTTGCATTTATCAAGAGCAGCTGCTCCAGATTGCCAGAGACTTGGCCGGGTTCTCTTATGGTCAGGCAGATGTTTTAAGAAAAGCGGTTGGCAAAAAAATTAAATCCCTACTCAACGAACAACGAGAAAAACTGATCGAGGGAATGAAGAATAATAATATCTCTGACAAAATCGCCCAGGAAATCTGGGAATGGATTTTACCCTTTGCTCAGTACGGATTTAACCGTTGTTTGACTGGCGATACCGTCATCCTCGACTCGAAAACCGGTGTCCCTGCCTCGATAGAACAACTCTATAAAAAACAGAGGCTGATTGACCAAACTTATTCTCTCGATGATAAAAAGAAAATCACTAAGAACAAAGTCGTCGGCATTTTCAACAACGGGAGGAAACTTGTCTTCGAAGTGAAAACCCGGAGCGGCCGTCAAATCAAAACCACGGCCAATCACCCGTTCCTGACCGCCTCCGGCTGGAAAACGCTAGAGCAGATTTCTACCGGAGAGCGAATCGCCGTCCCCAGAAAATTGCCCGCTCCCGTCAAGGTCCTCGACATCGAAACACACAAGCTGGCGGTTCTCGGTTATCTGCTCGCCGAGGGCAATTTCTGTCATCCCGCCAGTTTCTATTTCTATTCCACAGATAAAGAGGAGTTGGCGGATTACATTTCTAATCTAGAAAAATTTGATAATACTTTCGGCCGTCAAGACGGTTCTAAGGCCGCAACAGCGGTTTATGCCAAAAGGAGAGACCCTAAGGCGCCCGCTCAAGCAGTAACCTGGATCGAATCCTTAGGTTTAAAATACAAAAAGGCAACGGAAAAATTCTTTCCGGAGTTAGTTTTTCGTCTTTCTGACAAAAATCTGTCTGTCTTGCTCGGCAAAATGTTTCAGGGAGACGGCTGCATCAATCTGAAGAAGAAGGACCCGAATATTTTCTATGCGACATCGTCAATCAAGATTGCCCGTGGGTTCCAGCATCTTTTGCTGCGCTTTGGCATCATTTCAACTATTCATTCAAAGAAATTTAAATATCGTGGAGGAATAAAAAACGGCTATACGGTTTCGATCAGTCGCTACAATAATATCGGCCAGTTTCTGGAAGTTTTTTCTCCGCATTTTGTCGGCCAGAAGAAAGCTGACGCACTTAAGATTCTAAAAGAGCATCCCTTAATAAACAAGACGATAAAAACGTGGTCGGCGAGGGGCAGCAAAGACATTATCCCTTACGAGATGGCCTTCCCCCTCGTTCGCGAGACGATATTTGCCAGCAGTCTGACCAACAAAGCCGCGGCTCTATCTTATGGGTTTTCAGAAAAACTGCTCTATCCTGACCGAAGGAAAATCGGTTTCCTGCGAGAAACAATTGATTACTTTGCCGACCAATTCAAGAGTCCAGTCCTCAAAGAGATGTCCAATTCCGATATCTATTGGGACGAGATCGTGGCCATTACGCCGATGGGTAGAGAGGAAACTTACGATCTGTCGATGGGAGAAGATCATAATTTCATCGCTAACGACATTTTCGTCCACAACTCGCACAGCTGCTCCTACGCCATGATCGCCTACCAGACCGCCTATCTGAAAACCCTCTATCCGGTGGAGTTCATGGCCGCTCTTCTGACCTCGGAAAAACACGACGTGGAAAAGATCGCTTTCTTCATCGAAGAGTGCAAGCGCATGAAGATTGATGTTTTGCCTCCGGACATCAACGAAAGCTTGACCAACTTTACCGTCGTGCCCCAGGAAAGAAAAATCCGTTTCGGCCTGTCGGCCATCAAGAACGTCGGCGCCAACGTCGTCAAGGCCATCACCGACGAAAGGAAGGCCAATGGCCCTTTCCGGGGCCTCAGCGATTTTCTGGCGCGGATCAATTCCAAGGATCTGAACAAAAAATCTCTGGAAAGCCTGACGCGGGCCGGCGTCTTCGATTCTCTCATCGAGAGAAACCAGATTCTCTCCAACCTGGAAGACATTTTGGAGTTTAACCGCGAACACCAGAAAAAGAAGCTCGAGGGACAGCGCAACCTTTTTGAGGGAAAAATTAACTTCAGCTCCGAGATTCATCTGGCCTCGGCCGCCCCGGCGACCAAGCGTGAGAAACTGGAATGGGAAAAGGAACTTTTGGGTCTTTTCGTCACCTCCCATCCCCTGGACGGCTTCCAGCGCATTTTTAAGGAAAAAACCTCTTCTCTGGAGAGCCTCGGACAGGGAATCGACGGCCAAAAAGTGAAGGTCGCCGGCATCATCTCTCATCTGAAAAAGATTATCACGAAAAACGGCCGGCCCATGCTTTTCGTCAACCTCGAAGACCTGACCAGCAAAATGGAAGTAGTGGTTTTCCCGTCAATCCTTGAGCGCAATCCCCTCCCTTTTAGAGAGAACAAAATCGTCTTCATCACCGGCCGGGTCAGCTGCAAGGACAACTCACCCAAGATCATCTGCGACGATGTCCAGGAAATCCTGGAACAATGAGCCTTGACAAGGCCTCGGAAGATGCTATTTTAAATAATCATGTTGAAACTGGCTTCAAATCGAACCGAGACTACCACGACGACCAGCTCAAGCTGGTTGGAGAGGTTTCGGATCGATTAAGACAGAAGGAGCCAAGAGACGAAGAAAACCGAACACCTCCCAACTAGCGGGAGGCGTTTTGTTTTCGCAAACCACGGTTCACAGGAGGAACCCATGATCCCTACCCATCAAGTCGACTTAACGGGCAGCCCGCTAAAAACTCACCAAGACGTTGCCCGTGTCATCGGGGAAGGCAACTTCGAAGACGAAGGCACAGATGGTACGACCCTGGTCTCCGTCACAACCAGGGAGGAGTTTCTTCCCGCGCTGCAACAACTTGGTTGCCGAGCCATCAGTCTGGAAGAGATGAGGAGGGCACCAACTATCGCCTAATTCAGTTCTTTCGAAAGAGAAGGTCGGCCGGGGCTAGTTCCTGGCCGACCCCCTCACTTTAATAAACAACCAATTTGTGCTAGGATAAGAGAGTCTTAGCCTCGCTCGGACGAGGTAAGCTATCGCTTACTGCCATGGGAAAAATACAAAAAGCAGCCAAAAATCCCGCTGAAGAGCTCAAAAAAATGCGCCACAGCTGCGAGCACGTCTTGACTCAGGCCATGCTTCGGCTTTGGCCCGGCATCAAGATGGCCATGGGGCCGGCCACCGAAGACGGTTTTTACTTCGATTTTGACCCGGGCCAGATTAAAGTTTCGGAAACCGATTTCTCCCGGATCGAGGCCGAGATGACCAAGATCATCAAGGATAACCTAGGCATCCGCAAGAAGATTTTGACGATAGCCGAGGGCCGTAAGCTGTTCAAGGGCAACGAGTATAAACAAGAGTGGCTGGACGCCATCAAACAGAAAAAGCAGAAACCGACCGTTTATTGGACTGGTAAAGAATTCGTTGATCTCTGCGCCGGCCCCCACGTCAAACACACGGGTGAAATCGGTGCCTTTAAACTCCTTTCGATGGCCGGCGCCTACTGGCACGGCTCGGAAAAGAATAAGATGCTGACCCGGATTTACGGCATTTGTTTTGGCAGCCAAAGAGAGTTGGATAATTACCTTTTCGTTTTGGAACAAGCCAAAAAGAGAGACCACCGAAAACTGGGTAGAGAGCTGGAATTATTTACCATCAATGACGAGGTCGGCCAGGGATTGACGATTTGGCTTCCCAAGGGTTCAACCATCAGGAGAGAGATGGAGAACTTCCAGATTGAAGAACAAATTAAGCTTGGTTATCAGCATGTCTATAGTCCCCACATCGGCCAAAAATCGCTCTGGGTAAAATCCGGCCACTGGGATCTTTATCGCGAGAAAATGTACTCTCCCATGGACGTCGAGGGCACCGAATACTTGATCAAGCCGATGACCTGTCCGATGCACATCCAGAGCTATAAGTTTAAGCCTCGCAGCTACCGCGACCTACCCTATCGCATCGCCGAAATCGCTTCGGTCTATCGTTATGAACAATCGGGTGAATTGAGCGGTCTCTTGAGGGTTCGCGCCTTTACTCAAGACGACGCCCATATTTTTTGCACTCCGGATCAGGCGATCGATGAATTTTTGAGCGTTTTTAACTTCATCAAGAAGCTCTACGGCGTTTTCGGCATGAAAGATTACCGCGTGAGGCTAGGCATTCGTTCCCGGAAAGAGAAATACCTGGGCAATGACAAGATGTGGAAGAGGGCCGAAGAAAAAGCCATCGCCGCTCTCAAAGAAAGTAAAACCCCCTATTTTGTTTCTGAAGGCGATGCCGCTTTCTACGGTCCGAAAGCGGACTTTCTGGTTAAAGATGCCCTGGGCCGAGAATGGCAATGCGGCACGGTTCAGGTGGACTTCATGCTGCCGGAAAGGTTTGAATTAAAATACACTGATAAGGACGGTGAGGAGAAGACGCCGGTCATGATTCATCGGGCCCCTCTGGGCTCTCTGGAAAGATGGCTAGCCATTTTGATCGAAAACTACGAGGGCGCTTTTCCGGTTTGGCTTTCGCCGACGCAAATCTGGCTTCTTCCCATCGCTTCCCGCCATTTAGGTTATGCCCAGCAGGTTCTCAAAGCCCTGCAGGATCAGGAGCTAAGAGTCGAACTCAGAGACGAAAACGAAACCGTGGGCAAGAAAATCCGAGAAGGAGAATTGCAGAAAATCCCCTACCTTTTAATCGTGGGTGATCGGGAAGAGCAATCGAAAACCGTCAGCCTGCGGCAGAGAAAAAAAGGAGACTTAGGGGCCGTCAAGCTCGCCGAATTCATCGCCAGAATTAAAAAAGAAATCGAACAAAAAAGCTAAGCTCTGTTTACTTTTTACTTAGTAAAAAGCTAAGTTCTGTTAACGGGCAGGGCCCGACCTCGCCCTTTTCGAGGCTAAGCTCTGCTTATATATCGTACTCGCTATGATCTCCGACGCCACCAAAAGATATCTCCAACAAATCAGCTCTTTTTCCCAGCCCGAGGCCACGCCCGACGTTCCCCTGATCCACGTCGACCACGTCGCTTCGAAAATCGCCACCCTCTACGAAAAACTGCGCCAAGTCATCGATTACCAGGAAGACCACCTCCTGAGGAAAAATACGATTGAGAGGGTTCTCAAAAGACGGCGCCTGCTCTCTTCGGACCCCGAAGAGATCGCCCAGCCTCTGGTTTTCGAATTGATCCGCGGCGGCTACTTTCCCAACGACAAGATTCCGGAGAGCCGGATCGAGGAAGTAAAAAAGCTCCTGGCCAAATACATCTTTCTCTTGGAATCTTTTCCGACTTCCGTTTCGGGCCAGGAAAAGAGAAAGCTGACCGACTGGCTGGAGAGCTTGGCGACTTGCGAAATCGAAGAAAAACTCGTGCCACGCCGAAAAGAAAAAGCCCTCCTCGACTACCTGGTGGCCGAATTCCTGCCGCGCCTCGTCTTACCGGAAATCATCGACGAGCAGACGAAAAAGGAACTGGCCTTCGCCGCCGGGCAAAAGGCCCTGCTCAAGGCCGACACAGCTCTTTTGAATTGGCGACTGCTGAAACTCAAGTTTCCGGAATTCGCCGACTCCCCGAACCGAGACTATCTGGTCACCTTTTCCCAGAATCTCTCATTGATCGCCCAGGAAATCGAGGCCAAGATCAATCACCCCCTCATCAAAAGGATGCAGCGGAAAGCCTACGATCTGACCCCCATTTTTTTGCTTTTACAGGACATCGTTCTAGAGGATCCGTCCAAAGCCCCGAGCCTTTTCGAAAATCCCGAGTCCCTCGAAGCCCGGATCAAATTCGCCTACGACCGGAGGTATCGCCTCATCAAAAAAGACAACCGCCGCTGGGGAATACGCTGGGTCATTTCCATCCTTCTTTCCAAGATGTTCCTGGCCTTTTTGATCGAGGTTCCCTACGACCGCCTCCACGGCAACTTTTCTCCTCTGGCTCTGGGTATCAACATGCTTTTTCCGCCTCTGCTCATGTTCCTGATCATCGCCTCGATTCGCGTTCCCCGGCCCGAGAACAAAAACCGGCTGAATTGGGAAGCCATGAAGATTATCTATCCCGGCGACGCGCCGGAAGTAATCCGCATCGAAAAACCCGCGGAGAAAACCGGCCTGGTCGGCTTTTTTCTCAAGCTCTTTTTTTGGTCAACGTCCGCCGGGATCTTTGCCGGCGTCATCTATTTCTTACTGAAGATCAACTTCAGCTGGCTGAGCATTCTCATCTTCCTGGCTTTTTTCTCCCTGATCGCCTTCTCGGGCATGAAGATTCAAGCCGCCTCGCGTCAGCTGAAGATCGGGGAGAAAGAAGAAAGCGTCCTCAGCTTCCTGGGCGACGTCTTCTTTCTGCCTTTCCGCAACATCGGCAAGTGGCTTTCCGGACAACTCCAGAAATACAACCTCATCATTTTGATTCTCAACCTTTTCTTCGAGGCGCCGCTGCAGATCTTCTTCGAATTCCTGGAGAGCTGGCGGGACTTCCTCAAGAAGAAAAAAGAAGAAATGGAGTAGGGTCTTGCCTCGACCTCTGGCCAAAGGTTACAATGAGGTAAGGATAACAAATAACATTGAATAAAATGTCTTTCAAAAAATTGTTTTTAGCTCTTTTATTCGTCTTTTTTTCATTTAGTCTCGCCGGCTTGGCTCGGGCTCAGTCCGAAGCGGTCCCCTCGCCGATCGCTCCCGCCGAAAGCTCGACACCCTCTACTGGTAGCACGATCGCCGAAGACCTGCCGGATCTGCCGCAGATCACAGCTCAAGACCTGGGCGTGGCCGTGCCTCGTCTTTTACCCGACAGCCCGTTCTATTTCTTCAAAAATCTCCAGAGGAATCTGGGTTTAATCTTGACTTTTGATCCGGTCAAAAAAGCGGACCTGAGACAAAAGATGCTCGATGAAAAACTGGTGGAATTGGATCGGCTGGCCGAAAAAACACAGAACGTCGAATTGATCCAGAAAGCCAACGACGAGGCCCAGAAAGAAATGGAGAAGCTGAAGACACAAGTGGAAAAGTTCAAAGAAACGGCCCAGGACAATCCGGCCGTCGATAAGTTCATGCAGAAGTTCGTCGAGCACGGAATCTTGCAGCAAAAGCTCCTGGAGAAACTGGAAACCAAGGTGCCGGCTCAAGCCATGGAAAAGATCGAAACCGCCCGCCAAAGACAGCTGCAGAGATTCGGCGAGGTCATGACCAAGCTCGAGGTCAAGGAAAAGATTGCTGAAACCGTCAACCAGGCCCTGGAAAAGCAGCCGGGCAACGAATTTAAGTCTCTGAAGGATCTCCAATTCCTCCGCAGCCTCGAAGACAAGTTGCCGTCTCAGGCCCGGGAAGCCCTGAATCAGGTTCAGGAAAAAAAGATGGAACAGGTCCAGCAAAAACTGGAAACTCTGTCCGCTCCGGATAAATTGAAGATGGTCGAATACCTGCAAAAGATGGGCGGCGATCGGGCCAAACAGCTGGAAATTCTGGAAACCGTCAAGGCGGGCATCCAGTCCGGCTCGGGCAAAACCAAAGAGATAAACAAGTTTGATTCTGCTGAAATAGAAAAGAAACTGGAGGCCGTCCGCTCCAAGGTGATCGAAAAGATTGAAAACCTGCCCCAGAAGAGCAATTGTCCCGCCTGGGTTTCTCCCCTGCCGGGTTTCTGCTCGGAAGGACGCGTCGTCGTCAACAAGGATCCGCAAACCGGTTGCCTGTTGCCGGCCAAGTGCGTCGTGGCCGAGAAGGTCAAAGAAGGCTTGAAACGGGCCTGCGTCGAGCTCTGGAATCCGGTCTGCGGCGACGATTCAAAGACCTACTCTAACGATTGCTTTGCCCGGATCAATGGCGTTTCCGTCGTTTCTAAGGGAGAGTGTCCGGAAAAGACCGAACACCCGTCCGTACCCGCGCCCGTCACTCCGTAATGTGAATCACAAGCCAAAACAACCCTGATCCGGGGTTGTTTTTGGTTTGAGTTTAAGCTAGGGTGAAATCATGTTAAAGCCATTGATCGTCATCTTGGGCCCTACGGCCTCGGGTAAAACCGATTTGGCCATCAGGTTGGCCCAGAAGTTCAAGGGCGAGGTCGTCTCGGCCGACTCCCGGCAGATCTACAAAGAGATGGATGTTGGCACGGCCAAGCCCCGGCAAACCCGGGGCATCCCCCATCATCTAATCAGCTTCATCCGGCCCCGCCAGGCGTTCAACGCCGCCCGGTACCAGAAAGAGGCCCTGAAGGCCATCCAGGGCGTTTTAGAGCGGGGTAGACTGCCGTTCCTGGTCGGCGGCAATGGCCTCTATCTCCAGGCCGTGGCCGACAATCTCGGATTCCCCCGCGTGGCTCCCAGCCCCCGATTGAGGCAGAGCTTGGAAAAGAAATCTTTGGCCGAGCTCGGCCGGCTCTACCGGAAAATGGATCCGCGAGGAGCCCGAGTGATCGATAGGAAGAACCGGCGCCGCCTGATTCGGGCCATTGAAGTTTGTCATCTCTCGGGCAAGCCCTTTTGGTCTCAAAGGAAGAAAGAAAAGTCTCCTTTTAAGACTCTCTGGCTGGGGATAAGGCCGAGCGAGGCGGTCTTGAGAAGAAACATTTCCCGGCGGACCGAAGAGATGCTCCGCCTCGGCCTGGAAAAAGAAGCCCGAAAACTCTTTCGGCGCTACGGATCCCGACTTCCTTCCCTGCAAACCATCGGTTATCAGGAATGGCCGCCTTTTCTCAGAGGCCGGATTAATTCGACCACGCGGAAAAAGATCGCCGAAGAAATAAAAAACCACACCTGGCAATACGCTAAACGGCAAATGGTCTGGTTTAAGAGAGATAATCGAATCATTTGGCTGCCTCAGTCCAGACTGATTCAGCGCGCCGCTCGGCTCGTTCGAAGCTTCACCGCACAATGATTATCTCAAACTCACTCCACTAAAAAATCGCCTCTTTGGCGATTGGTT
>JACQQI010000022.1 GCA_016207115.1 Candidatus Nealsoniibacteriota bacterium | reverse complement strand
GTATTAGAATAGAATAATATGAAAACTCTTTTGGACTTACAGACATTATCCGTTATTTCTAACGTATAAAATGAAACTTTCGATCATCATCCCGGCCTACAACGAAGAAAGCCGATTGCCTAAAACGCTGAGGGAAATCGATGCCTATTTAAAACGGCAGTCCTACGACTACGAGATTTTAGTCGTCAACGACGGCTCCAAAGACAAGACGGCGGAGGTAACCGAAAGCTTGAAACCGGAAATCGCTAATCTGCGTCTGATTGACAACCAGGAGAATCACGGCAAAGGTTATGTCGTCCGGCAGGGGATGCTCCAGGCGGCGGGGGACTATCGGCTTTTTATGGACGCTGATAACTCCACGACCATCGATCAGGTGGGAAAGATGTGGCCGTTTTTTGAGCAGGGTTATGACGTGGTCATCGGCTCTCGGGACGTCGCGGGGGCTTCGATGGAGCCAGCCCAGCCTCTTTTCCGGCGCCTCCTGGGAGAGATTTTTAATCTGGTGGTCCAAGTCGTGGTCGGCCTCTGGGGCATCTGGGATACGCAGTGCGGCTTTAAGGCCTTCACCAGAAAAGCGGCCGAGGCAGTTTTTCCTCCAGCCCTGATTAACCGTTTTGCTTTTGACCCCGAAGTTTTAATCCTGGCCAAGAGAAAAGGCTATAAGATAAAAGAAGCGCCGGTCGTCTGGAAAAACGACATCCGCAGCACCGTCAAGTTTACCTGGATGATCAAGATGCTCTTTGAGGTGCTGCAGATTCGCTGGAACTTAATCACCCGCAAATACAACCGATGATCAAGAAGCCAACAGCTAAATTCCCCTCGGAGTTGAGGCTTGATCTGGTTTCCCAGGATTGGGTCGTCATCGCCACGGGGAGAGGGAAAAAGCCCGAGATGTTTAAAACGGAGACGAGAAAAGAATCTCGGGTTTCGGCCCGGGACTGCCCTTTTTGCCGAATCGAAACACAGGAAAAACCGATTCTGATCTATCGTCGGGGAGAAAGAATGAATCATTCCGGTGCTCAGATCCCTCCGGACTGGACCACCGTTTTGATTCCCAATAAGTATCCGGCCTTTTTGCCTCAGCCTCAAATCGAGAAGGCGACCGAAGGGAATCTGTACCAGCGCATGAACGCCGTCGGTTTTCATGAACTGGTCATTACCCGTGACCACCACAAATCTCTGGCTCTTCTGTCTCCGGACCAGATCGGCGAGGTTTTGACGCTTTACCAAGAACGGTACCTGCAGCTGATGAAAAACGATTTCGTCAGTTACGTTTCCATTTTCCACAATCATGGCCGAGAGGCCGGCGCTTCCCAGCCACATCCCCATTCGCAGATCATCACGACACCTCTGCTGGACGTCGACCTGAGGGCGGCCCTCTCGAGCTCGGAGAGCTACTTCAAAGAAAAAGGAAAATGTGTTTACTGTCAGATGCTGAAATGGGAAAGGCGGGTCAAGACACGCTTGGTTTTTGAAAACCGGGATTTTGTCGTCATCTGTCCCTTCGCCTCGAAGGCGGCTTTTGAAATGATCATTTCTCCCAAAAGGCATCTGCCCTACTTCGAAAAGATCAATCGGGCCGAGAGAGAGCAACTGGCCGAAGCTTTCCAAGAGGCTCTGGGCCGTCTCCATAAGGCCTTGAATGATCCCGCCTACAACTTTTATCTGCACACCGCTCCGTGCGACGGCCGGAAATACGATCACTATCACTGGCACTGGACCATCTTGCCCAAAACCGCCACCTGGGCCGGCTTTGAAATCGGCACCCGCATCGAAATTTCAACCCTCGAACCGGAAAAGGCCGCCGAATACTTAAGAACCTTCTCCGCAGAACCTTAGCCTCGCTAAAAGCGAGGTAAGAAAACAATAATGTCTCCCGAACTGACAGTTTTCTTAGTGGCAATGAGCCCCGTCGTCGAACTCCGGGGAGCCATTCCCTTGGCCGTTAACGTCTATCATCTTTCTTACGCTTTGGGCTACTTTCTGTCGGTTTCGGGCAACTTCATTCCCTTGGCCGGGATCGTGATCTTGGCGCGGCCCATTTCCCGCTTCCTTTCGGCCCGATCTTCCTTTTTCGAGCGATTCTTCGCCGGGTTGTTCTCTCAGACAGAACGCAAGACTCAGAAGCTCAATCGCCTGGGCCGAGACTTGACCGTCTTTACTCTGACGGCTCTGCCCATTCCGTTTATCGGCGGCTGGACCGGTGCCCTGGCCGCTTTCGTTCTCGAAGTCCCCCGGAAAAGAGCTTTGCTTTTATTAGCCGGGGGCGTGGCTTTAGCCGGAGCCATCGTCACGGCTTTAACTCTCGTTTTTTGAACCATGCAACTAATCATTGCCAATTGGAAGAATAATCCCAAAACCCTGGCTCGGGCCAAAAGTCTTTTCCTTTCGATCAGGCAGAGGGCCCATAAATTAAAGAATATCGAGGTTGTCGTTTGCCCACCCTCTCTTTATCTGCCGGAGCTATCGGTTGGGGTTTCTTCCCTGAAGCTCGGCGGTCAGGACTGTTCCTGGAAGGATTCGGTTCCCCTCACCGGCGAGATCGCGCCTTCCATGCTCAAGAGCCTGGGGGCGGAATACGTCATTCTGGGGCATTCGGAAAGGCGGCGTTATCTCCAGGAAACGGATGCTCTGATCAATCGGAAAATCAAATCCGCCCTGAAAGGCGGGCTAAAGGTTATCTTTTGCGTCGGCGACGAAACAAGAAATCAGATTCGGAGAGGGCTCGACGGCATCGGAGGAGCCGGAATGGTCCGGCTGGCCATCGTCTACGAACCCTTGTCGGCGATCAGCACCCAAAAAGGATCTCCGGTGGCGCCGTCTGAATTGCGGCAGAAAAAAGCTCTGATCCAGAATGCTCTAAAACAAATGTTCAGTCGGGCGGTTGCCCAGAAAGTCAGAATTCTCTACGGCGGGAGCGTGAACGAGAAGAATATCAAAAGCTTTCTCGGGGCGGCGGGGATGGATGGTTTTCTCGTCGGCCAGGCTTCCTTGAATTCATCCCGCTTTCTCCGACTATTGCGGGCCTGCGAGCGAGGTTGACTTTTTGCTATGCCACTCTCTTTCACTCAAAGTTCTTTCTATAACCCCTCCCGGGGCCAGCTTTCCTTTGAGGAAATGATCCGGGAGATCATTGCTTACCTCAAGG
>JACQQI010000024.1 GCA_016207115.1 Candidatus Nealsoniibacteriota bacterium | reverse complement strand
ATTCAATCTGATGGTTTCGGATGGCGCCAACGATTTCAGAAACGAACCTTTCGGCGGGCAGGTACTTGATGCTTTTCTTGCCAAAGTTTTTGGTCACCTCGTTTCCCACCGCCTGCAGGAGATGAGTTTTCCCCAGTCCTACCCCGCCGTAGATGAACAAGGGATTATAGACTTCGCCCGGCGTTTTGGCGACGGCGGTCGCAGCCGCATGAGCCAACTCGTTAAAAGAGCCGACGATGAAATTATCGAAGAGGTAGCGCGGATTCAGGCTGGTTTCTCTATCAATTTTAAGCTCTTGAAAGTCCATTTGCTCTCCCGTTGACGTCGCCGGAGCCACTTTTTTCTCTGGGGCAGGATGGATTCCCGAACCAATGGCGTATTTAATCTCTTTAACGCCACTTTCTTGTTCGCTGATGATTTTAGTGATTAGTTTATGATATTTGTTCTTGAGCCATTCCCGAGAGAAAGAATTAGGAACGGAAACGATAATTTCACCGTCTTTGTGCGAAATGATGGCCGTTTGCCTGAACCAAGTAGCAAAATTCGCTGGGGAAATGACCAGTTGGACTTGAGCCAGGACGGTTTGCCAGAGTTCTTCGTTTGTCACCGAGAAGACGCGAGATTATTTATAGCGCAAAGCGATATATCGTATTCGTCATAGCGGGCAAGATTGCCCGATATATCGAGCTCCTGCTCGTTATTATATCTTTCGGCTCGAGAAAGGGCAAAAAGAGATCAAACCCACCCCCCGTCTTAACAAGTTGTGGACAAAGAGTGGAATAATCGTTGACAATGGCGCCGAGGTCAAATTAACAGAAAAACTGATCCGAAATAATAGCAATTTTTAATCTTGTTGGGGCGAGGCGCAGTAATTATTGCAAAGGACGAGATTCGATGCGCCTCTTTATGTCACGAAGAGCACGATATATCTCTTTGCGTTATCGATAAGAATTTGCTAGACTATTTGATGAATCTAATTTAATTGATATGTCTATTACCTATCAACCCAAAAAAAGGAAGAGAAGTAGGGTACACGGTTTTCTAAAGAGAAGCCGGACTTCGGTCGGTCGAAGAGTCATCGCTCGTCGGCGGCGAAAGGAAAGGAAAAGATTAACGGTCTAATCTTACGAGATTTAAAGGCCATGCTGCCGAGTCGTCATCGCTTAAGACAAAAACGCGACTTCGCGCACGTCTTGAAAAATGGCCGAAGTCAAAATAATCAGTTTCTCTCCATAAAGTTTGTCGGCAATGATCATTCTTTCAGTCGTTTCGGCTTTCTGGCTAGCAAGAAAACATTTAACCGGGCCAGTCAACGCAATCGAATAAAAAGAAAACTCAGAGAGGCGATGAGGTCGAATCTGTTTCTCGTCAAGCCCGGTTGGGATCTGGTCCTGTCGGCTCGGAAAGACCTGGAGAAAAAGGATCTGAGAGAGGCGGCCGAAATGATCCTTTTCTTCTTAAAAAAAGCCGATTTGATAACGCCCAACGATATATCGGGCTGTTTGCCCGCTATTAAAAAATAGATTATTCAGATGAACCTCAGTTTTATCGGCGAATTCTTCCAGATTTTTCTTTACCAGCCACTCTTCAACGCCCTGGTTCTCATTTATAACCTTCTGCCCGGACACGACCTGGGCCTGGCTGTCATTGCCCTGACGTTCATCATCAAGCTCTCGACCCTGCCCTTAAATGTCAGGGCTTTTAAGCTGCAGCAGGCCATGGCTCGGATCCAACCCCAGCTCAAGGAAGCTCAAAAGCAATACAAAGATCGCCCGGCCGAGCAGGCTCGAGTCATGTCGGAGATCTTTAAGAAAGAAAAAGTTAATCCCTGGAGTAGTTTTGTTCCTCTGTTGATCCAATTCCCCATCCTGATCGCGCTGTACCAGCTTTTTTTGAGCGGTCTCTGGGGTCAGCAGAATCATCTCTATAGTTTTATCGTTCGGCCAGAAGTAATCAGCCCTCAGTTTCTGGGATTGGTCGATCTTTCTCAGCCCAATCTCTGGTTGGCGATCCTCGCTGGACTAGGTCAGTTGGCGCAGTCTCTGGTTACGCCGCTCAATCCGGGCCAGACAGACAAGGATGATCCGCGCTACCAGATAAACAAGATGATCCAAAAGCAGATGATATTTTTTTTGCCCTTCCTGACCGTTTTCATTCTCCTCAAGCTGCCCTCGGCCCTAGGCCTCTATTGGTTGGCCACTTCTTTTTTGACCGCTGGTCAGCAGTATTTTTTGAACAAGAGATATCCTCTAGTCGAACCCAGCAGTAAATAAAATTTACTAAACACCACTTCTTAGTCTAACCCGAGATAAAATGCTTTCCCGAGAACAACAAGACACAATTAAAAATACCGTCCAGGAGTTTTTCCAGAAAGCAACCCTCGAGGTCGAAATTAAAGAGAGCGATCTCGAAGGAGAAACTTTCAAGATTGATTTAGAGACAGAAATACCCCAATTGTTGATTGGGGAACAAGGTCAAACCTTGACGGAAATCCAATACCTCCTTCGCCTGATTTTGCGACGCAAAATTGTTGAGCCGTTCTTTTTAGATCTCGACGTCAACGGCTACAAGAGAAAGAAGAACATCTACCTCGAAGAGCTAGCTCACACGACGGCCAACGAAGTTTCGCTTCTGAGGATAGAAAAAGAACTTTCACCGATGTCCGCCCAAGAGAGGCGGATCGTCCACCTGACCCTGGTGGACCGATCCGACGTGGTCACGGAAAGCCGGGGTGAGGGCGCCGAGAGAAGAGTGGTCATCAAGCCCAAGCCGCTCGGCTAGAACGGCTTGATCGGGAAAACCATGAAAGAAGAGGTGCAGGGGCCCTCGCAAGGGACGCACCAATTGATGACGGGGATACAGAAACAGTTGCCGTAGGGAGAACCCTGGCATTTGCCGATCGGGTCGTCAGACAGATTGTCGTCGCTCTTGGTGAAAACGGCGCACTTGCCGCGGAAGTTGTTGTTTTCAAAAAGAACGGCGATATAGTTGCCGAGAATTTGGACTTCATCGACCGAATCGTTTTCGACTCCCATGACCGGGAAGCTGGTGATTTTATTATTGGTAGCCCGTACGCCAACTTTGTTCCGCGAGGAATCTTTGCCGAAAAGAGTGACGCCTTCGCTGCCCGAAGCCGGGCGTCCGAGGTCGGGCTTGAAGATGGTCACCGAAGAAGTTTGATTATTGCCGACGACTCCCCCGCCCGTCGCGTCCTCATTATTCAGGCTATTCTGATCATTGAAGACGACGGCGCACTCGCCCTGGAAGTTTTGGTCTTTGTGTAGGACGGCCGCAAACTGGTTGCTGCCCTGATTGAGTAGGCGGATCGACTGAGCTCGGTCGTTGAAATCGGCCACGGCGGCCTGGCTGAAGAGATAGAGCCTTGGTTCGCCCCCGAGACTGGTACCGGAATGGAGATAGACTCCGGGAATTTTCCAGGCCAGAGAAATAGATCTAGCGAGGGCGACGTTGCCCGGCGTAGTCACCTTCGTCGGCGTGCCCCCGTAGTTAACGTCGGGATAGGCGCTGACGTCAACCTCATCCGCATTAGTCGAGACGAACTCCAGATATTGGACTCCGCTCGATCCGAGGGTCGAGGGCAGATCGGGATTGCTCACCTTGAGTCCCATGTCGTTCCCGCTCCGGCCCGGATTGCTCCAGACGTGAATCTCTTTAGCGATCCGAGCACCGGGCATTTTAAGAACCGTCAGCGTCGGATTGAGGGTATTGAGAATGATATAAGAAGAAAGAAGCAGGACGGTGCCGATGACCGCCGAGATCAATTGGTCGTTGCTATCCTTTAAGCCTTCGGGATTAGCCACCGAGGTCAGCCGGCTGAATCCCGCCCGGAGTAGAGCCAAGAAGATGAGGATGCCAGCCGCGATCAAGGAAAAGTTGAAAACGTATTTGAGGTAAGCCGGCAGAGAGGTCTTGATTGTCGAAGGCGTGTCGGCCAAGGGGATTGTGGGATAGGTTATCTCCAGCGGTTTCTGGGCCAGCACGAAACTGGCCAGGAGAGTCCCAGTCAAAAGGAAGAAGAGTAGTAGTTTATTTTTCTGGAAACAAACTCGTTTATTCTTTTTGAGCATGGAATTACCTTTTTACGGGGTGAAAAAGGTTACTTACAACAAAAGAAATTATTGGGATAGCATTCTTTTAAGACGCCCGGCCTCAGCTCTTCGCAACTCATCAAGAATTTGCCTGATTTTTCTCCCGAAATGATCTTTTCGTAATCGGCCGGGTCATTCCAACAGTCTTTGACGTTGGTCAGGCTCTTTTGGAGCAGAGAGAGGATGGTTTCAATCTCTGTTTTGCAGCCGGTAAAGATCAGACTAAAGATGTCACAGAAGTCGCAGACGACTCCGATTCCGGGAATCTGGCAGATATTGCCCAGGAGTGGCAACTCGGCTACCTTCTTGTCGAAAATATCGATGATCGCTTGGTTCGAATCCCTGATCGTCTGGGTCGATTGGGAAATGGTATTCATCTTGGCGCTGATCTCGGTGAAATTGCAGGCCTGGCCCGAACAGGCGTCTTGTCGGCAGACCTGAGTAGTACAGGTCCAATCCACGCTACAGCCGCCTTCATTATAGCAAGTATCGTAGCAAGTGGTAGTTGGCCAGAGAACGTTGCACCAGCCGGCGCCGTGGACGCCGGACCATTGATAGATGGCATAGGTCGAGCTCGCATTAATACTCAAATTATTGGGCAGATTGACACAGCTCTGACGAGAATAGCCTCCGCTGATAATCTCTTGACCGGTGTGGGTGTAATTCTGATAGACACAATTGTCGCCGGTCGTGCAATAGTAAGCGTTGGGATTAAAGCTCGAATCGGGACAGTCGTAAGGATTACAAGGGTAGCCGCTATTTTCGCGCCAGCCAAAAAGACCGTAATAACCCGAGGGATTGATGGTCATAGATCCGGTGGTCGGCAAGGTTGTACAGCTAGTATTGGGGGCGGAGCTGCCCGGGACCGTGCTCTGGTAGGTGCAGGTGTACCCGGGCGTACAGCTGGTGCTCGGGGTGCCGTTGCAGGGAGTTGGGACGTCTTCTGATCGGCAGTCAGAATTGCAATTGCTTGTTTGACAGCCGGCGGTCAACTCGGTCAAGCTTTTCCCGTTTTGCAAAATGCGAACGGCCGCGTCGTCGATACTCTGTAATTGTCTCAATATCTGATCGTTGGTGTATTCCAATTGGTTGATGATTTGGCCGACGGGCACCTCCTTGTCTAGGGGGCAGGTGATGTTTTCACCCGGACTCTGCTGAGCCAAGGCCACGCTACCCGAGATGGCGATCAGGGCAAGAGAGAGGAGAGAAATGAATAATATTCTTGTACTCATGTTTTTACCTTTTCGTTTACGAAAAGGCTAAGCTTCGCTTACTGACAAATAGAACAATCGGGCGTGCCGCTGAAGCCGGAACACCAACCGATGGCCGGTAGCCATTTTTGCGGATCTAAGGGAGTACCTCGATTCAAACAACCCGGGGCGAAATTAACGGTCAGGCTGAAATGCAGATGCGGCCCGGTGCTACTACCGGTGTTGCCACTGTAGGCGATGATTTGGCCCTGAGCGACGCGGCCGGAAGTCACCAGCACCGAATTTAGGTGACCATAGAAACTGGTCATTTCCTGAGTGCCGACTTGGTGCTTAACGGCGACCCATCGACCGTAAGCGCCTCCGGGCGGACAGTCGGCGGTGAAGTCGCCCGAGCCCGCTATCTCTCCGTCGGCCACGGCATAGATGGGCGAATTTTCGGCGGCATACAAATCTAATCCCTCGTGACAGTAATAGACGCTCCGCCGCACATTGCAAATATCAGTGAGGCAGGTCCAGGACAGAGGCAGGTTAAAAGAGAAGCCGGGAACCGGCGACGGACCGGGTCCGGGCGTACCGGTGGGCAGCGGGCCGGGAGAAGGCGGCGGTAAAGGAATGTCGTCAGGATCGGTGTTCAGTATCGATTCCAGCTGGGCGATCATCTCCCGCCAATCAAAGATCGTTTGCGTCACGAACGCTTCATCCATTTGACAATAGAAAGACAAAGGATTGTTTTTGGCGTCGGTTTCCGACCAGGGCTTTTTGATTTCGACCCGGCTCGTTTGTTTGAGGCCGAGCATCGTATTTAAATCAATTGGCACGTAGGTGCAGCTTTTCATCAGGGTCTCGGCCACCTGGAGACGGCTCGTTTCTTTTTGCAGGTTGAATTTGATGATGGCCAAGTTTTTCCTGGAAACTTTAAGAATTCCCAATTTATTCATCAGGTCCTGTTTTTTGGCTTCGATTACGCTCAAGTTCGGACAGAGATTATTTCTCGTGCCGAGACAGGCGAGCGCCGAGCAGGTCAGACTCGAACACTGAGGGGAAAGGTTTTGGCATTGACAGGAGTTGAGCAGATCGACCAACTCTTGAGACGCTTGTTTGGCGATGTCCGCTTTGTCTTTGACGTCCTGGCTGGCTGGTTTGACCTGAGGGAAAATATTAGAAATGTCGTTGAAGATCGTCCCCAGGGGCAATTCCCAGAAAACCAAGACGGCCTCTCCGGGCGGCGGGGTATCGGGAGGCGGCGAAAAAACGGGCCGACTGACCGACGGCAGCTTCATTACCAATAAGTCGGGATTGAGAATATTCAAGAAGAGGTAAGACAGGAGGAGCAGTCCCAGTCCTAAGAAAGCCGTCGTGATCTGATCTTTGGCGCCGATCATTTTCCCGGGATTTGAGCCGGAGAGAATGTAGAGGACGCCGCCGTAGATGAGAGAGATGACGGTCAGCACGGTGCTGGCGACCAGCCCGAGGGCGTAGAGGTATTTAACGAAAAGCGGCAGAGCCTGTTCGCCCGGATATTGGCCGGATTGAATCTTGGGTAAGAAATCCTGCGGCGCTTCCACGCCGGGAATCTGGGGGTAGCTGATTTCGATAGCTAAAACCGCCTGGGCTATTCCCAAAAGCAACAAGACAAAGAGAACGATTGAAACTTTCTTACCCAAGCCTTTGTGCATAACTTGTTTACGAACTGGTCAGTGTGGAATAGACGAGATAGGTCCAGAAAGGTATGACGCCGAGGTAAGGAATCCATTCGCCGAGGCCGCAAAGAAGGGGCTTCAGCCAGCGGCCGGATTTGACGGCCTGGGTGCCCGCTTTCTGAACTGTTTTTTCGGCCGCCTTTTCTGCGGTTCCCCCAGCCGCCTTTTCTGCCGTGGAGATGGCCGAACCAACTTTGGCTTCGGCTTTACCCGTTTCCTGCTTGGCTCTTTCGGGCAGCGACGGCACCGTGCCCGATCGGAAAAAGAGCCAGCCGCCGATGATGATTGTGCCGATGATGTCGGTTATCCCGAAATCGTCGAGGGCAAAGAAAATCAAAATGATCCCGACCAAGTCGAGAATCATCGCGATCGGCATCATGATTACGCCCTCCGGAGTGAGGAGATTAAACAGGCCGCCGCCAACAACGCTGATTTCCTCCTCGCCGGAGGTCTCGATCGTTTCCGAAACAGCTTCGGCGGCCTCGGCTTCTTCAATTTCTGTTTGCGGTACAAGCTCTTCGGGCATATTACTCAGCGGCCTCCTGGCGCGCTTTTTTAATTTTGAGAACCTCTTCGGGAGAGGTGGTGATGATCTGGTCTTCGGCGTAGGAAGCGACGACGCGGATGGCCACGTGTTTTTGGCCGGCGATAAAAACGCCTTCGCCGATCCCCGCCTCGAGCAACAGCATTTTTTCTTCCTCGGTCAGATTGAAAGTCTTCTTGATTTGATCGAGCACGGCCGGACTCTGTTTGAGCAAAAGCTGCAGGGAAGAGTTGGCGACGATGGGCAGGCCATAATCTGATTTCAGGAAGTCGCCGACGTCTTGGGTGATGGTCGTGACGCCCAGCCAGTATTTTCGGGCTCTTTTAGCCACGCCGAAAAGAAAGGAGGCGCCGTCGCTGGACTGCATCATCCACCAGGCTTCGTCCACCAAGAGCATTCTCTTTTTGAGCTCGGACCGAATTTTATTCCAGATGTATCTCATAACAACGTACATGGCCATAGGTCGCAGCTCGTCTTCCATGTCCCGGATGCCGAAAACGACCATGTTTTTGTCCAGAGAAATATTGCTGGGTTGGTTGAAGAAATTGGCGAAGGTACCTTGGGTGAATTTGCGTAAGCGGCGGACCAAGGAATCGGCTCCTTCCATGGTCTGTAGAATCTCTTCCAAGTCAGACATCAGGGGGATGTTCCCCAGCCATTTCTCCGGATCGGTTTGCGGCCGAATGTCTTTGGCGGCGTAGGTCTCGGTCAGGGCGCGATCCATGATGGCGTCTTCTTCCGGCGTCAGCCCGCCGAGCATGATTCTGAGTAGGCCCACCAAGTTGATGACATTGGACCTCAGGACGTCTTCGGGCTTTTCGTCTTCCCGAGGCAGAGGCAGCTCAAAAGGATTGATGTGGTTTTCTGATCCGAGAGAGATGTTGAAGAATGATCCGCCGACCGAATCGGCCAGGAACTTGTATTCATTTTCCGGATCGATGACGATGACGTCGACTCCGGCCATGAGAGAGCGCAAGATTTCCAGTTTGCAGAAATACGATTTACCGGCGCCGGATTTGGCGAAGACCAAGAGATTGGCATTTTCCAGAGAGAATCGGTCGAAGAGAATTAAAGAATTATTGTGCCGGTTGATGCCGTAGAGCACGCCCTCGTTGGAACTCAGATCAAAGGAGATGAAAGGGAAAACACTCGACAAGGGGCTGGTGTTCATCGGCGTGTGCACCTCGATCAGGTCCAGGCCGTAGGGAGAAGAAGAAACGAAGCCCTGTTTTTGCTGGAAAAAGGCGGGTTTGACGTAGATCAGCCGCCCTTCCATGATGGAGCGGAGAGTCAGTTCCGTGTCTCTCAGTTGCTTGTCCGAGTCGGCGTAGATGGTGATGTAGAGTCCAAAGCGAAAGATCTTTTCCTGGGCGGTTTGCAACCCGTCGCGGAGGGATTCTAAGTCGCGGAAGCCGGTTTCCAGAACCGGATCTCTAATCAAACCTTTTTCTTCGCGTTCCATCAATTCTGCCTGGATCTCGGTCACCCGCTTTCTCAACTGTTTCAAGATCAGGCCGGTGTCGATCGGGTGGATGAAGAAGGAAATGTCCATCGGCGTTTCCAGATTGATGACCGGCGAGAACCAGCCGGTCATCAGATAGCGGGGGTAGGAAAAAACGAAAAACGACTTGGCCAGCTTCTCCCCGACCTTCAAAAAGTTCTGCTGGATCTCAATCGACGAAGGAGCGATAAAATCTCGGACGTCGAGAGTTTCGGCCTCAAAGATTTTTTCCGGCAGTTCTCTCTCTCTTTTTCCGAAAAATGGGATTTTCATTCTAGCGGTCTTGGGTTAACTCGGGCGGAATCTCGGGATAGTAACCGATTTCGGCCTCCTTGGGATGATGCAGGGCCCAAAAGAATTCAATCAATTCCGGGGTGGAAAGGGGCATCGCCTGCAACCCCATTCTTTTTAAGCCCAGGGCCAGGAATTCCATCCTCTGCCAGAGCTGAGACTTACAGCGCTGGAATTGCTCTTCGGTCAGATTGGGAATCTTGGGCATTTTGAGAACGCTTTCCGATCCCATGGCTCCCTCGGATTCCAGAATGGTATAGGGTACGACGATGAAGAAAGTTTTGGTCATGATCGTGCCGCCCTCGATCAGGGTTTTGATGAAGTCGTGATAGCTGGCCGTTTGCATCTTGAGCAGCTCAACGGTCTGAGCGTTCTCCAGTTGCTCAATTTTCTCTAGATAGCTGGTGATGTTTAATTTTCTTGACTGAACGATGATCTGAATCGAAAAATCCAGAGAATTCAAAAAACTCTGAAACTGATAGATGATGGCCTGCTGCTCCTCCTCTGATTTCAAGGCGAAATTCAAAGAAGAGGTCATCATGATGCCTCTCAATCCCTTGCTTTTCAAAACGATCATCCCCTCACGGATCTGTTCGATCTCGAGAAAATCTTGTGCCGAAGATTTGGGCATATTACCTCTTCGTCTCGATGTTAGTGGACATCTGTCTCAAATGACTTTTCTCCATCATTTTTAGCTCCGGCACGATCTGTTTGGGCCGGACCGGACCCGGGCCGCTTTCTTCAACCTTCTTCCAGATGATCCGGGGGGAAAGCTCCTTCTTTTTCCAAAGATAGACCTTGGGCGAGACGAAGAACCCGACAAAGTTACCCAGAACGGTGGGCAGCGGTCGGCCTCCGACTCGGAGAAAGGCCAGAGCAAAAGTGGCGACAAAAATGATAGTACTGACAAAGATAAAGGCCATGAAACTGATTTTGACCAGGGCGAAATAGAGCAGGACGATCAGGGCGCCCATTATCCCCAGCATGATAAACTGCCGGAAGGTGATCGGGCCGGCCACCCGCGTCTCTCTTTCGATGAATTGGGGCACCTGAAAACGCATAAAGCTTTATTCAATTGGTTCGCGATAGGTATCGGCTTTTGATATTCTTTCTTTTTTGGGCGCGGGCACCGGCTCTTCTACTGCCCTCGCCGGAGCCGCCTTGGTTGTCGTCGTTTCTTCTGCTCCAGCCTCAATCTTGTTGAGCAGATTCAGACTGTCTTTGACCGGGAAAAAGATCAGACGGTTGACTTCTTGGCCGACTTTCTTGGCCAGGGATTTTTCTAACTTTAATTCTTTCTCGATTGTCCCTTGGAAATCTCCCGGCAGCAAAAGACCCATCAGGACATCGCCGGCAATTTTAGCCAGGGATGAGTTCAATTCTGTCGGCAAAGAGTTGCGGCGGCAGATGTCCGCGATATGATCGGCGTTGTCGGCGGAGAAAATCGCTTCCTTCAGATCGGAAGGCAGTTTTTCGTATAGTTTCCACAATTGCTCTTTGGTATAGTCAGCCATGGTTTTGTTGTTGGAGTAGTTAACTTCGTTAATTATATCACGAAACTCAATCACAAGCCAAAACATTGATCTTGACAAATACGAGAAAACCTGTTATTATTTGGGACAATGAGGAGGCGTTCTCTTCAATCGGAATCAAGCAACTTGTCAACTCAATAAGGATAAGGAGGCACACATGTTCGCAGCTTTACTGTTCGTCTTGGTGGTAGCGGTCGGGCTTTTCATCTTCGGGCTTTGGTACCTCTGGAATAGCTTCCAGCAGATCCCCCAACAGGAGCGCTGGGTGGTCGAGCGCCTGGGTCGCTATGTCGGCGTCCGGGGACCAGGGCCGACGTTCGTCTTGCACTGGCTGGAAAGAGTCAGCGATGGCAAGAAGGTGTCGATCCTGGAACGATCTCTCCCCCTCTTCAAGGGAGAAAAGATTGATTTTCAAGATGGCACCTCGAGTGTCGAGGCGACAGCTTATATTGTCGTCAGAGACAATCCTGCCGACGTCTGGCGATCGGTCTACACGGTTGCCAATCTGGAGCCGTGGGCCGAGAGCATGATCGAAAACGCTCTCCGTCCCTTGTTCCATGGCAAGACAATCGACCAGGCCCTGGCGATGCGCGGAGATCTCCTGACCCAGCTCCCCGTCCAGATTTCGCCGCAGGCCCTCGCTGACCTCGTGGCGCTCCTCGCCGAAAAGGGCTTGGAGCTGAAACGCGCTCCCCTCGAAGACGTTGACCTGCCGCCCGACGTCATCGCGGCGCGTCAACTGCCCCTGCAAGCCCAGAAAGCCAAGGATGCCGCGGTGATCGATGCGGCCAAGCGCGCGATTACCATTTTCGGCACGGTGGATGAGCTGAGAAAACAACTGGAAGCGACTGGCCAGTACACGCCAGATGAGGCCAAGAATCTGGCGGTGGATCTCTGGAAGTTCCTCCAGGCGGTCGAGTCCAAGCGCCTCGTCTACGGCGCTACTGGGTTTGACCAGTTCATTTCGGCTCTGGGCCTCTTGGGCATCAGCCCGGGCGGAAAAACCACCCCGTAGAAAGGAGGAATGACCATGACTACGTTTGTCCGCACACAGCGAGGCGTTCTCCTCAATCTCGGAAGCGCTCTGACGATCCAGACGTTCGAAGTTAATGAGCCTGGTGGTCGCTGCGGTATCACCGCTCAGATAACAGCCACGGACTGGGTCATACTAGGCGAATACCCGACGCTAGTGGCCGCTAGTGCAGCACTAGAGTGGCTTCTCGAGGAAGCGCGCGTCAGTGATCTCGTCAACCTCAACGACTATCGGCCTAAGCGTTGATGTGCTTGGCGCGACTACCGTCGCCATTGAACCAAACCAAAAACCGACTGGAAGCCCAGCCGGTTTTTGCACAAAAGATAAATTAGAAACTAAGGAGGAAAAATCTTTTAGACGGTAGTAAATCCTAGGGTTCTTGCGACTGAAGACTGAAGATATTGTCGCAATCGCGGATTGTTGGTTTCTAACCACAATTTTCTGTCTATGGATCTTGATAATTGATCGGGAGTTAAGGCTGCCACCTGATTTAGGTTTACAGCCGCTATTTGAGCGGGGGTTAAAGAAGGGATCATGGCTGTGATTTGATCTGGCGTTATTTTACTGATGTCTGCTGGCGTTACTGCGACAATTTCAATCGGGGTTCTTGCTCCAGTTGCTAACGCCGCCGCCGCCGCCCTTACGTGTCCGACATTCACCGGTGTCGGCGGAGTTAATCTGTCAATTGTATCTTCAATTGATTGCATGGCTGCTTGTCCCTGTGTTTCGACAAATTTCCCAACGTGTCTTCCGTCCCACCCGCGGATCGCCGCTTCGGAAAGCATCGGATCAGTAAAAATATTAGAACTGACCTGGCCGGCTCGCTCCGGCTTCATTTTTCTGAAAACATTATCTCTATAAGCGTCACCCAGTTGAGCCGGAGTAACTCCTCCAATTTGAGTTGTGGTGAGAGACCTTCTCGCCGTTGCCGCCTGGACCGGAGTTACGGCCGCTATTTGGGCGGGAGTGACGGCGGCCATTTGGGCGGGAGTGACGGCCGAAGGAGAAATAGCCAGAGCCGCGGCCGCCGCCGCGACGCGAGGTACGGCCGCGTCTCTTCTAATAATCTGTTGAGCTTCGGGCAGATGAGGCATGGCGTTGAGAATCTCCTGGTGAGAGTCATATCGCTGAGCGTGGACCAAGGCCTGATTAATCTCCCCTTCGGTCAGGCCCTTCTTCAGGGCGTCGCCCAGGTCTCCCTTTTTGATCAAGCGATTGAGATAACCGACTTTCTTTGACCATTCGGCGGCCGATCTGAATTTAGAAATGACCATGTCCACCGAAGCCTTTTCGACTTCGCCTTCGGCCTCGCCAACCTCTTTGCGCCCCGATTCGAGGAAGGTCATTCCGCCCCGGCCAACCACGCGGATGCCTTCGGCGAAAACGCCGCCGGCCGCTCGCTGCAAGGTGCCCTTGACGCCCGGCACGCCCGTGCCCGGCGTTTTCATGGTCGCCATCCTTTGAGCAATGTCCATGGCGCCTTTGGCGATGCCGCTTTCTTCCAGCGCCTTGCGGGCATAGCCCTTACCGGTCTTACCGGCCCAGCTGCCCACAGATTTGGCCGCGGCCGTGGACCATTGCTTGCCCGTGGAAATGACGGCGCCGGCGCCCACGGCTCCGCTCGACAAGGAAGCAAAAAAACCAAAGGCGAGGAAAGCTTCGATGACGGCGTAGACCATGACGGTATTAAAAATGTCGGTCAATGGCTGGAGAATGCCGATCGGCGGGGTGGGAGCGGCGATGAAGGGTGTCGTCGACATGGTCACGAGCAACTGCTCGGCCAAGTACAAGAAAAAGGCGGCCGTGACGCCGACAAAAGCCCACTGGAGAAACTGACTCCACCAAGCCGTAAAATATTTCCTCGTCCCGGGCAGAACGTAGGCAAAGAAGGCCAGGGGCGAGAGGATGACGAGCATCCAAATGGCCACGTAGCGCATGATGAAAATGACGGCGAAAAGCAGTAAGAACATAGCCGTCATCAGATTGAAGCCAATCAGGACCAGGCTGCGGGCAATCAGGGCGATCTGGCCGGTGAGAATTCCTTGAAGGTTGGTGAAAGAAGAAACCACGGCGCTGAATTGATTTCCCAGAATGGTGATCAAAGACTGGAAGCCAGAAACCTCCTGGATGAAAAAGACCATGACGATGTTGGCCGCGTCCATGATGACGCCGGTGATGACCGGGGTAAAATTGACCAGGAGGATGATGCCGATCAGGCTCGGCAGAGCCTTTTTCACTTTGTAGCCTTCGTCCCGCGGATAGCGCAGAGCCGTGGCCACGCCGATGACCAAGAGGGCGAAGACAAAACCCATGTTGGCCAGGTCGCGGGTGATCGGCCAGCCAATGTCGACGATGCCGCCCGAAGTGTAGGGCAGAGTGATGAAAGCCGGACTCAAAACCCAGATGAGAATGGCGTAGCAGACGAGCAAAATCAGCCAGGTGATGATGACGACGAGTTGAAGGGCAAAGGCGAAAATGTTGGCGGCGATCAATCCGGCCAGCGGACCCAAGAAAGCCCGGGCCTGATAGAGGGGCAGGCTCAGGCCGACGAAAACCAAAACGAGCAGAGAAATTTTGACCCACCGAGGGAAGTTTTTGAGATTAGCTCCAACCATATTTTTGTTATTTTACCTTTTTACAAAGTAAAAAGGCTAAGCTTCGCTTATTCTACCACAAGTCTTGAGTCAAGAAAACAAAGGCTGGGGTAAGGTCTTGGCCAGGGCCAGCCAATCGGAAAGAGAGAGGTCCGCCGGCCTCTGTCGGGCCGAGATCCGATTCTCGGCTAGCCAGGCCTCGACCGTCCCGCGGGGCAGATCGAGTTTTCGGCTCAGATTGCTCAATAATTGCTTCCGCGGTTGGGAGAAGCCGGCCCGAACGATTTTAAAAAAGATTTCCCCGTCGGCTTTCGGCTTGGGGCAGCGGGCTATAATTTTGATGATGGCGCCGTCAACTTTTGGTTTAGGCCAGAAAACCCGCTTGGAAACGTAGTCGACGATTTTGGCCTCGGCATAAAACTGGACCGAGGCCGCCAGAAGACTCATTTCCCCGGGTCGGGCGCAGATTCTCTGAGCCACCTCCTTCTGCAGCAGCAAGACCATCAGTTCGGGCGGATTTTCGGCTTCGAGGAACCGCCGGATGATTGGTTGAGTAATATAATAGGGCAGGTTGGCGACGAGCTTGTATCTTTGACCCCTAGACATTGAAGGCGACCAGTTTAGCTTGAGGGCATCGCCGAGAATAATCTCGACGTTGCCCAGACCTTGCAGGGTCTCCGAAAGGATTGGGATGAGTCGCCCATCCTTTTCTATGGCGACCACCCGCCTCGCCTTTTGGGCCAGCGCCTGGGTCAGGCTGCCCAGGCCTGGCCCGATTTCTAAAACCAGATCCTGGCTATTGATCTCCGCCACCACCACCATCTGGTTTAAAACGCCTTTCTGCCGAAGAAAGTTCTGTCCCAGCCCTTTCTGGGGCCTGAAGCTCGACTGCCCTTGACCGGGTGATTTTCTCATGGTATCCTTTAGTTACGTAAAGGAGACGGTATTATCCCTTCTTTTTTCCGTAAAATCCCTAATTTTAGAAGATTGGGGAAAAAAATGATCCATCGATTTCAGGGATCCGGTCAGGACCCCTTGCTTTATTTAGGGGGTCTGGCCGCGTTTTTGCTCGTTTTAACACTGTTTTTACCCGAACCGGTAGGCCAAGCGGTCTTTTCGGCCGGCCTGACCCAACCTTCTTCTCAAAACAATTCCAGCCATTACTTAGCTCTGGGTCCTTCCGCCGGCATTCTCCAGCTGCCGGATTTCTACCTGATTCAGAAAAACAGCTTAAAGGCCGTTTTGCCGACGGGCATCGTCAAGCCTCAGGTTTTGGCCACTCTTTCGGGCACCGAAGAAGAGCTAGAGGGCCGCAGAGGTGGCGTGATCGAATATACGGTGGCCGAAAACGACACTCTTTCATCTATTGCCCAACAGTTCAATATTTCTCTAGAAACGGTTCTCTGGGCCAATAACTTAAACAAGAACTCGGTAATTTCGGCGGGTAAAAAACTGGTCATCCTGCCCGTTTCGGGTGTCATGTACGTCGTTGGCCCGGGCGACACCCTGAGCGACATCGTCAAAAAATACAAGGGGAATCTTAACGAAACCATCGCTTTTAACGAACTGACCAACGAGAATGAGGTTTTTGCCGGCGACATCGTCATCGTTCCGCATGGCCTTCTGCCATCTCCAGCCATCAAGAAACCGACCTCAACCTGGGCACCCTTGACCGCCGGCTATTTCATTTGTCCCATCGGCGCCCCTTGCCGGGTCACCCAAGGCTTGCACTGGTACAACGCCATTGATTTTAGTCGCGGTCAGTGCGGCGAGCCTATCTATGCGGCGGCCGCGGGCCGGGTTCAAAAAGTGAAACTGACGACCTCCACGTCTCGCTGGGCTTTTGGCGGCGCCGGCAACCACATCACCATTCTGCACCCCAACGGCGTGGTGACTTTCTACGGTCATCTTTTGAGCGCGATTGTCGATCCGGGCGACGAGGTTTCTCAAGGACAAATCATCGCTTACATGGGCGGCGGGAGGGGTATGGCTGGCGCCGGTTTGTCGACGGGTTGCCATGTTCACTTCCAGGTCGTGGGCGCCAAGAATCCTTTTACCCGCTAAAAGACTCCGATCCAGAATTTATAGCGAGTACGATATATCGGGCGTTCCGCCCGCTATACGGTGCCGCCGAGCGCCGTTTTTTAATTCGGACACTTGTCGCAAGTCCGGGCCTCGGGTATGGTTTCGAGTCTGGGCGCGGCAATCGCCTGACCGCATTTTTCGCAAAGACCATATTTCCCCTGTTGGACTCTTTCGAGAGCCAGATTAATTTCGCTCAATCGGGCTTCCAGCGCCCTTTCCACCGGTAGTAGGTTGACGTATTCTTCTACCTCATCGGCTTCTTCCTCGAGGCTGCTGCCGTGAAAGTTGGGGAAATGAGTATCCCAATCACTCTTAGCTTGTTTGTTCTTTTCGGCAAAACCCTGCAACTCCTTTTCTAAAACCTTCTTTTCTTTTTCCAGCTGCTCCTTCATTTTTTCGACAAAATTTTTCTCCATACGATACGATTTATTTTTTAACGTAAAAGATCGATGGTTTTCATAATGCTTTCTCCTGAGAAGGTAATGATGAGATTATCTCCGAGGATCGACCAGGAGATGCCGAGATTCTTTTCCTGGGAAGAGAGATAACGGAAGAAGATGCCGCCATAATTGGACTGCCTGAAAGCCGTGGTCAGCGACTCTTTTTCTTTGCCGACGATCCTCAGGGGTTCGGCCCAGTCACCTTCCATGGTTTTTTCCCAACCCCGGAGCATTGCGGCCGCTCCGCTCGGGTCCTTTGATTTGACGACGAAGCCCAGTCTCTGCTCGCCGGCTCCTTTGGCGTAGAGAAAAAGATCAAAGTCCGCGTCTTTTTCGGAAACCATCTCCGAAAAACCAACCGGCACCTTGACGTCGAGCTCGGCCAGGGTCTCGGAGAAATTAAGAAAATGCCCGTCTTTTAGGGGAGCGAGCTCGAAGAATTCTGGATTAGCGCCCGAAGGCAAAACATTGATCAACGACTCGGACAGGAGAAGCTTCAGGCTCTTTTCGGGAGTCAGCCGCAGGATTTTTATCTCTTTGACCTCTAAAATGGGCGTGGGCGGAACGCCATTTTCTATTGGAGGAGGTTCCGAAGGAGGCGTCACCGACGCCACGGGCGAAGAAGATGGGCTGGGCGAGACGGAGGGTTGGACGCCTTTCTTCTTGATAAAGAAAAACCAATAGCCGAAAGTGGCGACAAGAAAAAAGCCGAGAGAGAGAAGGACGAGAAGGAGGCGGACGAGGACTTTTTCCAGGGCCGATGGTTTCCGGGCCTGCGGCAACAACGATTCCCCCGGCTCTCTTTTTGGCGACGGCGGTCGTGGAATTATCTCCTCGGTCGCCGGCGCCTTGGGAATCATGGTGCTGGCGATTTTTTCCCTGGCCGTCGCTTCTTTTTTGAGTCTTTCGTCAATTCGCAGCTGACTGATCCTTTCTTTCTCTTGCAAAGCCTGCGTTTCTTGTAGGCGGGCCAGGTCTTTGGCCATCGTCCTAATCTCGGCCCGTTTTAGGAAAGCGAGTTTCTCCTCCATTGTCGTTTTTACTTAACATCTGCTTTAGAGAAAGGTTGATTCTCCCCTGTTGGTCGATCGAGATGACTTTAACCGGAATGACGTCGCCGATTTTTACGATGTCCTCAACCTTATTCACGCGGTAATTGGCTAGTTCAGAAATGTGGACCAAGCCTTCTTGGCCGGGCAGAAATTCGACCATGGCGCCAAAATTAAAGATCCGAGAGACCTTGCCTTTAAAGGTTTCCCCGACGCTCACCTCGTGGGTGATATTTTTAATCCATTCCAGGGCTTTTTGAGCCGAAGCTTCGTTTTCAGAAGTAATGAAAATCAGGCCGCTTTGTTCGATGTCGATGACCGCTCCGGTCTGGGCGACGATTTCGTTGATGACCTTGCCGCCCGGTCCAACCACTTCCCGAATCTTCTCGGGATTGATTTGCAGAGTGAGGATGCGCGGCGCGTAGGGAGAAAGTTCTTTTCGGGGTTCGGAGATGACTTTCTCGGTGACGTCCAAGATTTCGAAACGGGCCTTTTTGGCTTGAACCAAAGCCCGGGCGAGAATTTCTTGAGTGATGCCCCCGACCTTAACGTCCATTTGCAGGGCGGTGAGGCCCTGTCTCGTTCCGGCGGCCTTGAAGTCCATGTCGCCGTGATGATCCTCGGGCCCCTGGATGTCGGTCAGGAGAACATACTCCCCGGTTTTTTCGTCCAGGGCGAGGCCGACAGAGATGCCAGCCACCTGAGCCTTGATGGGCACTCCCGCGTCCATCAGAGCCAGGGAGGCGCCGGAAATTGAGGCCATCGAAGTCGAGCCGTTGGAAGAAAGAATCTCCGAAACCACTCGGATCGTGTAGGGAAATTTGTCCGTCGTCGGCACCACGGGCAAAAGAGCTCTTTCGCCCAGCATGCCGTGACCGATTTCCCGGCGGCCCGGTCCCCTCATGGGTTTTATCTCTCCCACCGAATAGGGCGGAAAATTGTAGTGGAGCATGAAATGTTTTTTGCCGGTGATCTCCATGCCCTCCAGGATTTGCTGGTCCCCGGGAGCGCCCAGAGTCAAGATGGAAAGAGCCTTGGTTTGGCCGCGGCGAAAGAGTCCGGTGCCGTGCGTTCGAGGCAAGACGCCGACCTCGCCGGAGATCGACCTCAACTCATCGGGTTTCCGGCCGTCCGGCCTTTTCCCGTTTTTCAGGATATTTTCCGTCATGACCCGGTCAACCTCTTCGTCAAAGAGAAGAGGAAGATGGCGACTGTTTTCCTGGCCCGGGTACTTTTCTTTGATAAACTCGTTTAACTCTTGCTTGAGAATCGCTTCCTGTTCCTGGCGCTGAGCTTTGTCGGGTTGGAAAAGGATGATTTCGATCTTATCCTTGAGAAACTCTCTGACTTTCCCGGCCAATTCGAGATCGACCTGGCTTTCTTTGAGCTCGGTTTTGGGCCGGCCGTGGCTTCGGATAACGTCTTTTTGGAAGTCCACAATCTTTTTTAGATAGGGCCGAGCGAATTCGACGGCGCCGACGATATGATCTTCGCTAACCTCGGAAGCTTCGCCTTCCAACATGTTGACGATCAACTGGTCGTTATCGTCAAAGTCACCGGCAATGATCAGCTGAAATTCGCTTTTCTCTTCCAGTTCGGCCGTGGGATTGAGAACGAATTCGCCACCAGTTCGGCCAACCTTAACGGCGGCCAGAGGTCCTTGCCAGGGGATATTGGAAAGACAAAGAGCCGTCGAGGCGGCGATGATGCCGATGGTATCGGGGTCGTTCTGTCCGTCCCAAGAAAGGACCGTGTTCACGACCTGGACTTCACGAAAAAGATTTTTCGGAAAGCGCGGCCGAATGGTCCGATCGATCAATCTGGCATTTAAAATGGCCTTGTCTGAAGGCCGACCTTCTCTCTTGATATAGCGGGGTCCTTTGATTTTGCCCGCCGCATAATACCTCTCTTCGTAATCGACGGTTAAAGGGAAAAACCCCTGAGACGAGGACGAATTAGGCGACAGGCAGGCCGTGGCCAGAACCACCGTATCGCCGTAGCGGACAAAAATGCTGCCCGAAGCCTGCTCGGCGAGATCCTTAATTTCCAGACTCAGCTCTCGACCCCCCAGTTCTAATGTGAATTTCTCTGAATTCATAGCCTAATTAATCAACTTAATTGTTAAATTTACTTTCGAGCGAAGCGAGAAAGCTAAGCCCTGCTTATTTTCTTAACAAGTAGGTTTCTGGAGAAGTGCCCAGGTCGATAAACTCATCGGCAATTTCTTTCAATTTGGCCGAAGCCGAGCGGCCGAAGGCAATGACTTCAGTCCTTTTACCCTGGTTCTCCAGATATTCGAGCAAAGGGATGAAGTCGCCGTCGCCGGAGCAAAGACAAATGACGTCGTAGTTATGAACGCTGCGGATGGCATCAATGACGATGCCCACGTCCCAATCCGCTTTTTTGAGTCCGCCGTAGAATTCTTGTAAATCCCGGACCCGGGTCTCAATGCCCAGCTTGGTCAGAGCTTCGAAAAAGGGCTTTTCTTCGCCCGTTTTTGTCCGAACCACATAGCCGAAGGCACGAATCAATCTCCTTTGGGCCACCGCCGTTTTTAAGATGCTGGCGAAATTGACGCGGGCGCCGTAGAGATTTTTGGCCGAATGGTAGAGATTTTGGACGTCAAATAAAACCAAAATCCGTTGTTCGGCATGTTTAATCGCGCTGGGGGTTTTAGTCTCCCAGCCCGATTCTCTTGACGGTTTCATTATATCTTTTTTCATCTTCGTTTTTGAGATAAGCCAGGAGGCTTTTTCTTTTCGAGACCATTTTCAAAAGCCCTCTTTTCGAGGCAAAATCTTTCGGGTGTTTTTTGAGATGAAGAGTCAGCCGGTCGATTTCTTCCGATAAAAGGGCAATCTGAGCCTCGGGCGAGCCCGTGTCTTTGTCGTGAAGCTTGGCTTTGGCGATAACCTTCTGTTTTTCTTCGGGGGTTAACATGGGTTAAATGGCGACGTTACATTTTATCTAAATTCGGGTATCATTTATCTTAGCATTAATAGACTTTTTTTGAAAGAGCGTGAAAAAATACTACAAGATCGTCACTTATGGCTGCGCCATGAACCGTTCCGATTCGGAAAGGCTGGCGGCGACCTTGGAAAATCTGAATTTTCGACCGGCGGTAAAAAACCAAGTCCCCGACCTCTTGGTTTTCAACGCCTGTTCGGTTCGGCAGTCAGCCATCGATCGAATCTATGGCCAGGCGGGAAATATCAGAGAACTAAAAAATAAAAACCCTAAACTAAAAGTTGTCGTCACCGGCTGCGTTTTGCCGAAAGATCGCCGGGGATTTGCCGCCATTTTTGATTTACTTTTGGATATCCGCGACTTGCGTGGTTTGCCCCGGCGCTTACAGAACTTAGAGAGGAGTAAGGTTTCCGTTCCGCGTCAGGAAGGCATCGATTATTTTAAAATCGAACCTCGGCCGCAAAGTAAATTTTCTGCCCTGGTGCCGATTTCTTTCGGCTGCGATCGCTTTTGCACCTACTGCGCCGTTCCTTATACTCGCGGCCTGGAAATCGATCGGGCAGCCAAAGACATCTTAAAAGAGGTCAAAAAACTGGTCGAGCGAGGCTATCGAGAGATCACCCTTTTGGGCCAGACCGTTTCCAGCTGGCGAGATCCCCAAAAACCAAGCTATCGATTCTTGAATCTCTTGCGAGAGATAGAAAAGATGCCCGGCCAATTCTGGCTGAGGTTTGCCTCGCCTTACGTTTTAGACTTCGACGAAAAGCTAATCATTTTTTTGGCCCGCGCCCGAAAAGTCAGTCGCTACCTCAACTTACCGCTGCAGTCCGGCGACGACGCCATTTTGAAACGGATGAACCGTCGCTATTCGGTAACCGAATACCTCGCGGTCCTGAATCGAGCCGAAAAAGAGATCCCCGACTTCAGCTTTTCCACCGACATTATCATCGGCTTCTGCGGTGAAACGGAAAAACAATTCCAGAACACTTATCGGATTTTTGCCCGGATAAGACCCACCATGGCTTTTATCGCTCAGTATTCGCCCCGGCCCGGGACGCTGGCCCAAAAACTGATGAAGGATGACGTGCCGGCCAAAGTCAAAAAAGCCCGATTCGAAAAACTCACTCGACTTCTAAGAAAAACAGCCAGAGAGAATTTACTCAAAGAAGTTGGCCGGACCCTGGAAGTTTTGGTCGATGCCTGGTCAGCGAGAAAGAAAGAGTGTTTGGGCAAAACCCGAAACTATAAGACCGTCCGGTTCAGATCTCAAAAAAGCCTTGTCGGTGGGTTCGTCAACGTAAAAATCCTCAAAGCCCGAGAATTCGAACTCGAGGGGAAATTAGTTTAGTTTTGGTGCCCCCACCTGGACTCGAACCAGGACTCATCTTCTTAAGAGGAAGTTGCTTTGCCAATTAAGCTATGGGGGCGTTACAGTTTTTCGACGAGCTTCAACTCTAACTTATCAGTTTTGGTGTCGTAGACGGCAAAAGTGGCTTTACTAAACAGGCCGGCGAGAGTCCCCGGGTTCACCACCCGGCAGTTCCCCACTTTTTCTTCCCAGGGTTGGTGGGTATGGCCGTAAAAAACCAAGTCATACTTTCCCGAAAGCGAAAGCCCTTGAGCCGGCAGGGGCTTGTGACAGAAGGCCATTTTTTTACCTCCGGCGTTCAGTTCTCCGGCATCGCCGTGAAAAACAACATTCGGCAGCTCTCCCTTCTCCTTAGCTTTAAGCATTGAATACGGGTCGCCGTCAACATTGCCGAAAACCAAATGAATTTCGCCTCGGAAAAGGCGGCTCATCTCTTTGAGCATCGAGGGAGAACAGACGTCGCCGCAATGGATCAGGGAGCCGACCCTTTTTTTCTTGAGCCATCGCAAAGCCTTTTCTGTTGTGGTCCAGTTGTCGTGACTATCAGAAACAATCGCTATTTTCATTCCGTTTAGGGACAAGGAAAGACAAACCATTGACTGATTCTGGCGCCGAGGTTGGTGTTGGCTAAACCGATCAAGACAAAAAAAGTGTTGACGAAAACCCAGGAACCGTAAGTGATCAGGAGACCAATGGCGGTTGAAACCATGACCGATTTACCCTTAGTGATCAAACTGGGGTCATAGCCAGATCCTAGAATGAACATGCCGCCGCCAACGACGAACATCAAGACCGCCAAGGGCGGCACGAGGGTAAAGAGAACGAAATCAATGATTCCGTCGACCATGACGAAGAAATGACAGAGCTTGCAACTTTCATTAATTGGGTCATAGATACCATTGCCGTCTATATCGTAGCCGCAAGGTACTAGGCCAGCCGCCAGCACCGGCGGGGCGATGACGAGGGCCAGGGAAGCGAGGATTAATATTTTCTTCATGGGCTAAGACGTTAAAATTTTATCACCCTATCTTAAGTATAGCAGTTTTTATCTGAAACTTAATTGTGCCCCCGCCAGGACTCGAACCCGGACTTCGACGTCCGAAGCGTCGCGTGATATCCATTTCACCACGGGGGCGAACTGCCTTAACCATAGCGGGCGATAGCTCGATATATCGTATTCGTTATAAAACAAATCGGTCATTTTATCAATTGAAGTTAACCGGGTTTTAAGCTAAGATTAAACCGATGTTAATCCCCAAAGAGGTCAAATCAATCATCAATAAGCTGGAGAAAGCGGGTTTTGAGGCCTATGTCGTCGGTGGTTGCGCCCGTGATTTTCTGCAGGACCGGGAACCCAATGACTGGGACGTGACCACCTCGGCGGTCCCAGAGCAGATCCAAAAGATTTTTCCCGACAACTTTTACGAAAATCGGTTTTTGACGGTGACGGTTCAAACCCAGAGCAAAGACCCCAAGCTCAAAGAGATTGAAATCACCACTTTTCGCTCGGAGGCCAAGTACAGCGACAAAAGACATCCCGACGAAATCAACTTTGCCCAAACGCTGGAGGAGGATCTGGCCCGGAGAGACTTTACCATTAATGCCATCGCCCTAAAACTGAGAAAAGGGGTGGGCGCCAAGAGCCCGGAAATCATTGATCCTTTCTCTGGTCAGGCGGACTTGAAGAAGAAGATCGTTCGGGCGGCGGGCAATCCGAACGACCGATTTTCTGAAGACGCCTTGCGATTGATGCGGGCAGTGAGATTGGCCACGGTTCTGAAATTCAGCCTGGAAGAAAAAACCCGCGCGGCGATCGTCCGAAACGCCCCCCTTCTCAAGTTGATCTCTATCGAGCGAATCCGCGACGAGTTTGTCAAAATCATCGAATCAGAAAAAGCGGCCGACGGCGTCGAACTTTTGCGCCGCCTGGGACTTTTGAAATATGTGGTGCCCGAACTCGAAGAGGGCGTTGGTTGCGGCCAAAACAAACACCACATCTATGACTGTTACGAACACAATCTTTTCTCTCTAAAATACGCCGCCACCAAGAATTTTAACTTAGCCGTGAGGCTGGCCGCGCTTTTTCACGACATCGCCAAGCCCCGAGTCAAAAAGGGCGAGGGACCCGAAGCGACTTTCTACGGGCACGAAATCGTCGGCGCCCGCCTGACGGCCAAGATTTTGGAACGTTTGCGGCTGCCGCGCGACCTGAGCGTCAAAGTCGTCCGGCTTGTCCGCTACCACCTTTTCTATTATAATGTCGGCGAAGTTGGCGAGAGTTCGGTCCGAAGGCTTTTGCGCAACGCCGGTCCGGAAAACATCGAGGAACTTTTGCAGGTGCGTTATGCCGACCGGATCGGATCGGGCGTGCCCAAAGCCGAGCCCTATAAGTTGCGCCATCTGCGCTATCTGATGGCGAGAGTTTCAACCGATCCCATTTCTGCCAAAATGCTCAAAGTCAACGGCCACGACGTTATGGAAATCCTGAAAATCTCACCGAGCCCGAAGGTGGGACAGATCCTCGACATTCTTTTAGGACAGATTCTGGAGGATCCAAAGAAGAACAAAAAAGAGGCCTTGCGGAAAGAAGTCGTCCGGCTCGGCCGCCTTTCCGATAAAGAGTTGGACGCTCTGGCCCGGGAAGCCGAGAAGGGCAAAGAACAAATCGAGCAGAAGAGAGACGAGATGACCAAAGAAAAATACTGGGTCACGTAGATTAGTTACGGGGCGTAATATAATGGTAGTATACTGGCTTCGGGAGTCAGCTGTTCCAGTTCAAATCTGGACGCCCCGAAAGATATGCAAAACAATGAGCGGCCGGACGATTTGAAGAAAATCGAGTCTGGCATCAGTCAAAACCTTTTTTTCATCTGTGCCATTGTCACCCTGGCGACGATGGGGATGATGACCGCTGATTTTTTCAGCCGGGGTAGTTTTCTCCCGGCCAGAATGAATCTATTCTACCTATCCGTCTTGTTAATCTATTCTTTACACAAAGAACTGGTGCGCTGGCTGGGCGAGAAAAAGAACAAGAGGAACGGTGAGTTCTTTGTCTACGCCTGGGTGCTCCTGACGACGGCCCTGTATGTTGTCAATTTCTGGAGCCGAGATTATTTCAGCTACTCTCGAGAAGGCTATCCCATCGGAACATTGAGAGATATTTCCGTGCTCACCGTCGAGATCTTAGGGATTTTTCTTTTTACTCGTTTCTTAAAACTACTGGAGACTGTTTGGAAAAGTAAAACGGGCCTGTAGTAAAGTGGCATTACGCTACATTCGCATTGTAGAGGCGCGAGTTCGATTCTCGCCAGGTCCACTGTCCTAAATTGCTCGTACCGGCTTTCCGTAAATCAATGAAAAAACTGGAATACTTTTGGAAAAGTTTATTAAATGCGCTCGGCGTCTTTTTATATACGTCTGCCGTCGCGTGGCTGCTTTTTAACGGACAAGTTATTTTTGGTCAGGCGCCCAGTTTCCTTGTGCCGCTTTTCTTATTACTTCTGTTTATTATATCGGCGTCCGTAACGAGCCTGTTGGTCTTGGGCCAACCCATCCACCTCTATTTGAGCGGCCTCAAAAAAGAAGCCTTTGGCCTGCTCTTCGCCACTCTAGCTTGGCTCATTTTTTTCGTTGTCGCGGTGACGATCATCCTATTATTGTCATCGCGCGGATAAGGTTCGTCCCATCTTTCTAAAATTGACGTTTCTTCGTTTTTGAGGTTAAATCTAAATATGGATTTAAAATCATTCGCTGCCGCCATCAATCAGATTTCTGAAGAGCGCGGCATCCCCAAGGAAAAAGTCATCGAGACGATCGAACAGGCTTTGTCCTCGGCCTATAAAAAAGATTACGGCAAAAAGGGCCAGTTGATCAAAGCCAAGCTGGATTTGGACACCGGCGAAGTTGAGTTTTGGCAGGTGAAGCTGATAGTGGACGACAAGATGATCTACTCCGAGGCAGAGCTGGAAGAGCTGAAAACAACCGGCCGGCCGGAAACTCCGGAGATGGCCGGAGAGGGACAAGAAAAAAAGATCCGCTTTAATCCCGAAAGGCATTTGGTACTGGCGGAGGCCAAGAAAGTTAAAAAAGGAGTCAAGGCCGGGGAAGAATTGGAGTTCCCCCTCGAGTCTCAATCGGCTTCTTCTTTCGGTCGCATCGCCGCCCAGACCGCCAAGCAGGTGGTTTTACAAAAGATCAAAGAGATCGAGAAGGAAACCGTTTTTTCCGAATTTCAGGCCAAAGAGGGAGAAGCGGTCTCGGGAACTGTCCAGCGGATCGAAGGGCGCAACGTTTTCCTCAACATTGGCAAGACTCTCGGCATCCTGACGCGAGAGGAACAGGTCCCGGGAGAGTTTTACCGCCCCGGTCAGCGCCTAAAAGTCTATCTCTTGAAAACCGAGAACACACCCCGGGGACCGGTCATCTTCCTTTCCCGATCGCATCCGAAATTGATTTCTCGGCTTTTCGAGCTGGAAGTGCCGGAAATTGCTTCGGGCCAAGTCCAGATAAAATCGATCGCCCGAGAAGCGGGTTCTCGATCCAAAGTCGCCGTTTTCTCCAATGACGAGAGAATCGATCCGATCGGCGCCGCCGTGGGCCAGAGGGGCACTCGGGTCATGACCGTCATCAACGAACTGGGCGGCGAGAAGATAGACATCATCAATTGGTCTGACGATCCCGCCGACTTGATTGCCAATGCCCTGAGTCCAGCCAAGGTACTCGAGGTCAAAACCGAAGAGAAGAACCTGGCCCTCGCCATTGTTCCAGAAGACCAGCTATCTCTAGCCATCGGCAAAGACGGCCAGAACGTGAGATTGGCGGCCAAACTCACGGGCTGGAAAATTGACGTGCGGAGCGAGGCAGAATCTTCTTCGAAATCCGCAGAGGAATCAACGCCAGAGGAGACGCCGGTCGAGCCGCCGGCAGAGATCAAAGAGGGTTCAGGTCAGCCGGCCGAGAAAAAAACTAAGAACCTCGCTCTTGGTGAGAACCTTGTTTCTCACCCTGCTCGAAATCAAAAGGCGACACCCAAAAAAAGCCAGCCCAAAGTCAAAAAAGACAAAAAAGAAGCTTAATAATAACGCGAAGCGATATGTTGTTTTTTCCCATTCTCGTTTCTCTTTTAGCCCTGCTCTTTGTCTTCTTCTTGGTCAAAAAGATCGGAGAGGCCCCCGCTGGTTCGCCTCGGGCTCTCGAGATCAGTCTTGGAATCCGTCAGGGCGCTCTTTCCTATCTCCAGAGGCAGGGCAAAACCATCGCGGCCGTGGCCGCTTTTCTTTTCATTCTTTTGTCTCTGGTCTTGGGTTTCCGGGCCGGACTCGCTTTTCTGCTCGGGGCTTTTGTCTCTGGCCTCTGCGGGTTTTTGGGTATGATCGTTTCGACTCAGGCCAATCACAAGGTAACCGCGGCGGCTCAAAAAGGATTGAGCTCGGCTCTCGATCTGGCTTTCAAGGGCGGATCAGTGACCGGCTTTCTGGTGGTCGGGCTGGGCTTGCTGGTCGTTTCCGGGTTCTATCTTTTGACCAATGATTTGAAGGCCTTGGTGGCCTTGGGCTTGGGCAGCTCCTTGATTTCTGTTTTTGCCCGACTGGGCGGCGGCATCTATACCAAGGCCGCGGACGTCGGCGCCGACATCGTCGGTAAAGTAGAAAAAGGCATTCCCGAAGACGATCCTCGGAATCCGGCCGTGATCGCCGATCAGGTCGGCGACAACGTGGGTGATTGCGCCGGCATGGCCGCCGATCTTTTTGAAACCTATGTCATCGCTCTGATCTCGACAATGATTCTCGGATCTCTCTTGGTCTCGGCCGACTCGCCCCTGGTACTTTTACCTCTTTTCCTCGGGATGGTAGCTATCCTCGCCTCGATCGTCGGCAGTTTTTTCGTCCGTCTGGGTCGAAACCAAGAAATCATGCCCGCTCTCTATCAAGGACTGATCGTTTCCGCTTTAGTCGCTGCCCTGGGCTTCTATCCGATTATCCAAAAGTTCAGCCGGCTGAGTCCCTTTTCGGCGAATAAGCTCTATTTGGCTTCTTTGGTAGGCCTGGTCGTGACCGCGGGAATCTTTGCCATCACCGAGTACTTCACTTCCAAAAAACACTCGCCGGTTAGGTCTATCGCCGCCTCGTCTCAAACCGGTCACGGGACGAACGTCATCATCGGCTTAGCCGTGGGCATGCAGTCGACCGTCCTGCCGACCATTTTAATTTCCTCGGGCATCCTGGTCAGTTTCTGGCTGGCCGGGATTTTCGGCGTGGCCCTGGCCACGGTCGCCATGCTTTCTTTGACGGGTCTAATCATCGCCATTGACGCTTTCGGGCCGATTGTGGACAATGCCGGCGGCTTGGCCGAGATGTCGGGTGCCGGTGAAGACGTCCGGAAAGTTACCGATGCCTTAGACGCGGTGGGCAATACGACCAAAGCCGTCACCAAGGGCTACGCCATTGCCTCGGCGGGATTGGCGGCCCTGGTGCTTTTTGCCAGCTTCACCCAGGAACTGCTGGCGGCCGGCGGCCGTTTCCAGTTTTCTTTGGACGACCCGAAAGTAATCGTCGGGCTTTTCCTGGGCGGCCTCATCCCCTACTTTTTTGCTTCTCTGGCCATGCTCGCCGTGGGCAAGGCCGCGGGTCAGGTCGTTAACGAAGTTCGTCGGCAATTCAAAGAAATTCCGGGCTTGATGGAGGGAACGCAAAAGCCGGAGTACGGAAAGTGTGTTGATATCGTGACCAAGGCCGCGCTGAAAGAAATGGTCGTCCCAACTCTCTTGCCGGTCTTGGCGCCGATCCTGATTGGTTTTCTTCTGGGGCCGCTGGCCCTGGCCGGAGTCTTGATGGGCAGCATTCTGACCGGCCTCTTTCTGGCCATTTCCATGACTTCCGGGGGAGCGGCCTGGGATAACGCCAAAAAGTACATCGAAGAAGGCAACTACGGCGGCAAGGGTTCTTTTGCCCATCAGGCGGCCGTGACCGGCGACACGGTCGGCGACCCCTACAAAGACACGGCTGGGCCCGCCATAAATCCCATGATCAAGGTTATCAACATCGTCGCCCTTCTGATCGTGGCTTTTCTGGTTTAATTTTGATTCGAAAAGGCCCGCTCCCCGTCCTTTACGGACGGGGAGATTTTTGTTAAGATGATTTACGTAAGATTACTTACATGAATCTGATCCCAACCGTAATTGAAAAATCCCAGTTTGGCGAGAGAGCTTACGATATCTATTCCCGTCTCCTCAAGGAGAGGATCGTTTTTCTCGCCGGGCCGATCACGGACCAGGTGGCCAATTCTATCATTGCCCAGCTTTTGTTTTTGGCCTCGAAAGACCCGGCCAAGGACATCCAGCTCTACATTAATACTCCCGGCGGTTCGGTCACGGCCGGCTTGGCCATCTATGATACGATGCAACACGTCAAACCGGACATTTCCACGGTTTGCGTGGGCTTAGCCGCCTCCATGGGAGCGGTTTTGCTGTGTGCGGGTCAAAAAAGCAAAAGATTTGCCCTACCCAATTCAGAAATCCTGCTGCATCAGGTCGCTGGCGGGGTAACGGGCGAAGCCGTGGAGATTGAGATTACGGCCAAACAGATTCTGAAAATCAGGGAAAAACTGAACCAGATTCTGGCCAAGCACACGGGCCAGTCTTTGGCAAAGATCGAAAAAGATACCGATCGTGATTTTTACCTCGGGGCCGATGAGGCCAAGGCTTACGGATTGATCGATGCGGTCATCAAGACTAAAAATTAACTTAAACTAGAGTTTGATGCAGCCGACTCAAGGTTTTATCCAATATGGAACAACCACTCTTTCTTGTTATCTTAGCGTTTTTATCTTTGGCCGTCGGATCCGTCTTGGGCTATCTGACGCGCCAATCAATTGCCAAGAGGACTCTCGGCAGTATTGAAGCCAGGCTGCAGAAGATGGCTTCTCAGGCCAGAGTGGAGGCTGAGGCCATTCTCTCTGAGGCCAAGACCAAGGCGCAAAAATTCCTCGAAACCGCTCAAAAAGAAACCGAGGATCGCCGCCAGGAAATCTTTCGCGCGGAGGGTTTGCTTTTGAAAAGAGAAAGCTTGTTAGAACAACGAATCGACCAATTCGAAGGGCGCGAACAGGATTTCTCCGAGAAGGTGGAGAAACTCAAAGAAGTAAAAAAGAATATCGAAGAGCTCAATCTCAAGACCCGCGCCGAGCTCGAAAGAGTCTCGGGACTGACGGCGAGAGAGGCCAAAGAGGAGTTGCTGGCCAAGGTCGAAAATAGTTCTCAGTTGGAGATCATGGAAAGAATGAGAAAGCTGGAAGAGAATGGTCGAGAACAGTTCGATAAAAAGGCCAAAGAGATATTGTCTTTGGTCATCCAAAAACAGGCCCTGTCCCAGGCTCAAGAGATTACCACGACCACCATCGCTTTGCCCAACGACGAAATTAAGGGACGCATCATCGGCAAGGAGGGCCGGAATATCCGGACCCTGGAAAAATTAACCGGCGTGGAGGTCATCATCGACGAAACGCCTCAAGCCCTCGTCATTTCGGGTTTTGACCCGATCCGACGACAGATCGCCAAAGTGGCTTTGGAAAAACTGATCCAAGACGGCCGGATTCAACCGGCGCGGATTGAAGACGAAGTGGCCAAAGCCGAATCGGAAATCGCCAAGCAAATCCGGGAAGCCGGCGACACGGCCATCTATGAGACCGGCATCATCGGGTTTGATCCGAAGTTGGTTCAGCTTCTGGGGCGCTTAAAGTTCCGGACGAGCTACGGTCAGAATGTTCTTTTGCACTCGATCGAGGTGGCTCACCTTTCGGCCGGCCTGGCCGCCGAGATCGGCGGCAACGTTCAGGTGGCGAAGAAAGCCGGTCTTCTGCACGACGTCGGTAAAGCAGTTGACCAGCAAATCGAAGGCTCTCACGTCGAGATCGGCATTAAGATCTTAGAAAAGTTCGGCGTGGAAAAAGCCGTGATCGCAGCCATGAAGTCTCATCATGAAGAATATCCCTACGAAAGCCTGGAGGCGGTTTTGGTTCAGACAGCCGATCAGATTTCTGGAGCTCGGCCGGGCGCTCGGAAAGACACCGTGGAGAATTATCTCAAACGACTGGGAGACTTGGAAACGATCGCTTTAAATTTTCCGGGAGTCGAAAAAGCCTGGGCTTTGCAGGCCGGGAGAGAGATCCGGATTTTTGTTCGCCCCGACGAAATCGATGACTTTGGCGCCAAAAAGATGGCCAAGGAGATTGCCGCCAAAATCCAGGAAGAGCTGCGCTATCCGGGCGAAATCAAGGTCAATCTGATCCGCGAATTGAGGATCACCGAGCACGCTCGGTAAAAGGTCGTTTTTCTTAATTCGAGCCTCGGCGAGAATCAAGGTTCTCGCGCAGAGAGGTTCTTAAACAACTTTTTGTGACTATGCTACCGCAAGACTTTTTAGCCAATAAAAAACTGGTCTACGGCGCCGGTCTGACTTGCGCCGTCCTCGTCGTCGTTTTACTTTGGTATCTGTTTGGCCGTTAGGACCCTCTTCTCATGAAATGCCACGGGCAGCCCTTTGGGGCTGTCTTTTGTTTGAGCGGGTGAAGGGAGTCGAACCCTCTTATCTTGTTTGGAAAACAAGCGCACTGACCGTTGTGCTACACCCGCCGATTTCTCCTTTAATCTACCACAGATTGACCCCATCGCCAACACGAGTTGACAGAAACTCCTCATCTGCTATGGTGACATCAGTACCCCCACCCCAGGTCTGGGTAAAGAGTCGAAATAATCAACCACGCCGTTAATCGTTAAAACAACATGTTTGTTAAGATTCTCGCCCTTTTTTCTTTATTGTTGGTGGTCGGCTCATTATTTATTTATTTCAATCAACCCCAGAGATTGTCAGAGACAAAGACAGAGAACGAGAAGTTGAACTTTAGCCAAGCCGTCGGAAAACAGGCTCCAGATTTTGTTCTTCAAGACATCAATAATAAAACCGTTCGGCTCAGCGATTATCGAGGGAAAACGGTCATCCTCTTTTTTAATGAAGGAGCAATGTGTTACCCGGCCTGCTGGGACCAGATCAAGTCTCTTGCCGGCGACGAAAGATTCAACGCCGATAAGGTAAGGGCGTTTTCCATTGTCATCGATCAAAAAAGCGAATGGGATAAGATCGTCAGCCAATTACCAGAATTTTCAAAAGCCGAGATTCTTTTTGATTCTGATCGAAAAGTTTCCACGGCTTACGACATTTTGGCCCTGTCTTCATCTATGCACCCGCCCTCCCCGATGCACCCCGGTGGCTACCCCGGACATACTTATTTCATCGTCGATAAAAACGGCATTATCCGTTACACTCTCGATGACCCTAAAATGGGCCTGAGAAACGATGTCCTTCTTTCCGAAATCTCAAAGCTGTAAAAAATAAGCAAAGCTTAGCCTTTTCGCTTCGCGAAAAGGTAAACAAAGCTTAGCTTTTTTGCTCCGCAAAAAGGTAACATGGAAATACTCGTTGGAGCGTCTCTCATCGCCGCCTTTGTCGCCGGCGTCGCCGCTCTTTTTGCCCCCTGCTGCATCACTGTTCTATTGCCCGCCTACCTCGGTTCCGTCTTTGCCCAAAAACGGACGGTTTTTCTGATGACCTTTGTTTTTTTTCTCGGGCTGCTGACGGTTTTCCTGCCTTTGGGTTTAGGCGTGGCGGCCCTGGGAGGATTCTTCAGCCGATACCACGACCCCTTATTTATTCTCGGCGGGTTGCTTCTTCTATTTTTGTCCGCTCTGATTTTACTCGGCCAACATTTTTCTTTGCCCTTCTCTGTTCCTTCGATGAAAACGAGTCGCCCGGCGGCGGCTTCGAAGATCAATAGCCCCGGCTCAGTCTTCAGTCTGGGAGTTTTTTCCGGTTTTGCCACTCTTTGTTGTGCTCCGGTTCTCGCTGGCGTTTTGGCTCTTTCTGTTTTGCCGGGCTCTCTTCTCTGGGGAGGCCTCTATGCCCTGACTTATGCCCTGGGCATGGTTTCGCCCCTCTTTTTTCTTGCCTACCTTCTCGATCGGGTTGACTTCACCAAAAAATTCGCCATTTTCAGGAAACCGGTTTCCTACTCGTTTTTGGGGAGAGCGATAAATCTTACCGTAGCCGATTTGATGTCGGGGATGACTTTTTTGTCAATGGGAACTCTCATACTCTACCTGGCTTCGACCGGCCAGCTGGCCGTTCACTCATCATATCAGATGAAGGTGAACGTTTACTCGGCTCAATTTATTAACCTCGTTAATCAATATTTAATTCAGATGCCGGCCGTAATTTGGATCACCGTAGCTTTCGTTTTTCTTCTCCTGTTCGTCGGCGTCGCCCGCCGCCGGAAGCCGGATTCAAAGGTCGTAGAGAAAATTAAGTAAATTAACAATCATGTTTCAATTTTTCGCTTCCAAAGAAAAGTGTCCAGTTTGTAAAATGGAATTAGAAAAGGGAAAAGATTATCCAGTGGCCGGAGGTAAAAAGTTTTGTTCGGAAGATTGCCGGGAAGAGTACCGAAAAAAAATGGTTAAAGAACAGCCAGATCATTCGAGTGGCGGTTGTTGCCATTAAATCGGGCGGTTTGACAAAGTTTTTCCATCGGGTATATTTAATGAATACCCATACCCTGGGTACGGGCAAATATATGCAAAAATCAAAGAAAGCCGTTCTAATTAATTTCAAAAAGGCCCAATCTCTTCTGGGTAAAATCATCAGAATGACCGAAGAGGGCAAATATTGCATTGATGTCATGCAGCAAAACTTGGCCGTTCTCGGCCTTTTGAAATCGGCTCATCAGCAATTGATGGAAGGGCACCTGAACACCTGTTTTAAAAGCGCGATCGCGGCCAGGAATGAAAAGAAGAAGCAAGAAATGGTGCAGGAAATCCTCCGGATTACCCGGTTGTTGAATAAAATCTAAGAATCTAAACGATAAAATGAAAAAGTTACTACTAATT